>NZ_JAPDBE010000002.1:0-233085 GCF_027705025.1 Aeromonas sp. D3
GAAGGATTCGAACCTTCGAAGGCAGAGCCGTCAGATTTACAGTCTGATCCCTTTGGCCGCTCGGGAACCCCTCCACAAGTGCGAGGCGCATACTAACAGATCTTCTGTCGTTGTGAACCCCTTGGCGGGATTTTTCCTGCTCAAAGGATCCGATTTGCGGCCGATAAGCAATGAAACCACTATTTCCAAGAGTTATCTCATGTTACCCAGCGCGATTCGTGAGCAGCTGTTGGTTGACGAGGCCCAGCTGGGGCAGCGTCTCAACCGTGATCTCCAGCATGGAGACAGGGCCGACTTTCGTCTGCACCTGGCCCTGCTGACCGATGCTGTGGAAGAGCAGCCCTGGTTCGATCCGGTGCGGGTTTCCAAGCCAGATACCCGGGTCTGGCGCAGCCATTTTGAACTACCGGCCGTGACCCCCTTGCAAGGAGGCGAGGATGATGGGGGATCTGCGTACCTCAATGAGCGGTTGCAGCAGGGGGGATCCATGGTGGATGTGAGGCTTTGGCTGGCGCTGCGATCACCGCCTTTGCTCGGCCCGCAAGCTGCGCTGGATCCTGCCGTCTATGACAACCTCTCGCCCCTGGGTCGCGAGCGCTGGCAGCACAAACTGGCGGATCAACCAAGGCGTGATGATCCCTTGCTCATGTTGCCAGTCCTCAATGCACTGCAAGAAGGGGTGGATACGCGGTTGCACTGGTTAAGTTGAGGACAGCGGCACAAGCATGAAGGGGATCGTACAAAAGTCAGCATGCAATAAAGGCGGGAAGATCCCGCCTTTGAATTCAAATTGGTGTGATGTGATTGCGGATTATGCGTCGGCTTCGTCCGGCTGGGGAATTTCCTTGGCACTGGCCGCCGCACGACGGGCAATGGGTTTTTCGATGTGACGGGTGAGCTGACGCTCCAGCTTTTGCCCCAGTTCAGTGATGGCGGCGTAAAGATCCTCGTGTTCTGCCTGGGCAAACAGTTTGCCGTTGGGGATGCCAGCAGTGGCTTCAATGATGAACATCAGACGCTCTTTGGAGACAATCACATGAGGTGTGATGAGAGGCACCTGAAGACGTTCGAGCTTTTCAAAGCGGGATTCAATGCGCTCGCGGATAGCCGGGGTAATGTCGATGATTTTGCTGGTAATTTCGATTTTCATATTGGCCCCCTTCGGGTCGTCTTGCTTGTGTCTTCACCTTCAGATTACTCATGGGGGAATAATGAAATGTGATCTTGGTCACGAAATGAGCCCTTTACTATCACGGGACATATAAATTGTGATCTTTTCCCGTTCTGCACCAAAAAGCGCTTGAGCTCCATGAAACAGGCAGGCAGTATGGGAAAACTTGGATCGTTTCTGTCCCTTCTTGGCAGCGCCGCATGTCGACCTCATGTCCGGTTTCCACCGCTTAGTCTCGCATCTTTCGCACTTCCCGCCGCACCTCGTCATGCCGTAGTGCGACCTGTGAATGTGGGCGCTATCAAGTTATTCGGGCATTGAACGTGGTTGTTGTGGTGTTGGAGTAGTACATGAAACAGCAAGCCACTCAAATGATGTGGTTTTATGATCGACAACAGGAGCAGTGGAGCCTGTCCGATCATGCCTCTTACCAGCTTTGGCAAGGGGAGGGCGCACACCCCTGGGCCGGTCAGCTGGCTGCAGATGATGAACCCGGATTCTCCGATTTTCTCTCCAGACTCTATCACTCGCACCAACCGGCCCAGTTTATCGGCCATTTGAACGATGAAGAGGGGAGCGTGCGCCACGTGCTCTGGAGCGGTCAGTACATCCCCGCCCAGCAGGTTTGCTGTGGCTGGCTTGCGCCGCTCGATACCACCCGCAGCACCCCCTTGCCTGCCGAGTTATCCCAGCAGCTTCCTCTGTTGCAAGACCCCTTGCTGGCCCAGCTGGCCCAGGCCCTTTCCGCCAGAACCGGGCTCGATTTCTTCGATACCCTGGTCAATCAGCTTGCTCATATTCTGGTTGCGGATGCGGTCTGGCTGGCAGAGCGCACCGGCAGCGATCGCCTCAAGGTGCTGGCCTGTCACGGCATCGACCTCAAGGAGTACGAGCTCGCTGGCATGCCCTGTCATCAGGTTTATCGGCGCGGTGAAGCCTGTGTTGTCACCCTTGAGGCCCATTGTCAGCTCAACCCCCAGCTAAAGGCGGGGCAGCGTTATTACGCCCAGCCGCTGTTTGACCGAAATGGCCAGATCCTGGGTCATCTGGCCCTGCTTTTCTCCGGCGAGATTGAGATCCCCAATCTGGGATCAGTGTTGACCATCTTCTCCGTGCGTATGGTGGCCGAGCTGGAGCGACTGCAGAGCGACGCCCAGTTGCGACTCTCTGCGGTGGCGTTTGAAACTCATGAAGGCATTATCATCACGGATCCTGATTTCAAGATCCTGCGGGTCAACCATGCCTTCAGCCAGATCACCGGTTTTGACAGCCAGCGGGTGATAGGTCTGCATCTGGGCAATGAGCTTTGGTCAGGGCTTGATGGCCTTGGCTACGAGCTCAATACCCTCAACCGCTGGCAGGGGGAGACTCAGCGCCTGCACCTCGATGGTCACACCTATCCCCAGTGGGAAATCGTCACGCCAGTGCAGGATGACAAAGGCGTTATCAGCCATTTTGTCATCTGCTTCGAAGACATCTCTGAGCGCAAAGCGGCTGAGCGCCGCATTCAGGATCTTGCCTATTACGATGAGCTGACCGGCCTGCCCAATCGCCGTCAGTTGCACGAAACCCTGGCGCAGGCATTCAGCGAAGCGAGCCGTGACAACCTGATCGGGGCCCTGCTGTTCATCGATCTGGATCACTTCAAGACCATCAACGACTCCCTCGGTCACGCTACCGGCGACTGGTTGCTCAAAGAGGTATCCAGCCGCCTCAAGCGATTGGTGCGTCAGGGGGACTGCCTGGCCAGACTTGGCGGTGACGAGTTCGTGCTGCTGCTGCCCTCCCTCTCGGCCAGCCCGCCTCAAGCAGAGATGCAGGCCGACCTCATCGCCGAGCGGCTCATCAGCGAGATTGCTGCGCCTTACAACCATGGTGTGCAGGTGCTGCACATAGGTGCCAGCGTCGGTATTACCCTCTTTCCTGGGCGTGAGCAGGGGGTGGATGACTTGCTCAAGCAGGCTGATACCGCCATGTATCAGGCCAAATCGGCGGGCCGCAAGACCCGGCGTTTCTTCGATGCTTCCATGCAGCAACAGGCGGATCGTCGCTTGCTCATTCATAACGAATTGCGCAATGCCTTGAGCCAGCAGGAGCTGACGCTCTATTACCAGCCCCAGCACATGGTGGAAGGAGGCGACATCATAGGCGTTGAGGCGCTGATCCGCTGGCAACCGCCGGGGAGGGCACTGGTCTCACCCGCCGAGTTCATTCCCATCGCCGAGGAGACGGATCTCATCGTCGACATCGGCAACTGGGTGCTGCACGAGGCGTGCGCCCAGTATGTGCTGTGGGAGGAAAACGGCATCCATATCCCCCAGCTGTCGGTCAATGTGAGTGCCAAGCAGTTCCATGCCACCGATTTTGTCGAATGCATTCACGACGTACTGGCGGCTACCGGCATGGACCCCGCCTGCCTGAATCTGGAGATCACCGAGTCGGTGGTGCTGGGGCATGCGGAAGACACCATCAGCAAGATGAGCGAGCTCAAGGCCATTGGCATCAGCTTCGCCATCGATGACTTCGGTGCCGGCTACTCCTCCCTGAGTTACCTGAAACGGCTGCCGGCCGATGAGCTCAAGATCGACCGCTCCTTCATTCAGGACATCCCCAAGGATGGCGACAACATGGCCATCGTCGAGGCTGTCATCGCCATGGCGCGTCACATGGGGTTCAACGTGACGGCAGAGGGGGTGGAATCCCGCCAGCAGCTGGAGTTCCTGCAAGCTCAGGGCTGCCATTTCTATCAGGGCTACCTCGCCTCCAAGCCGCTGCCTGTGCCCTATCTGGAGCGCTATGTCCGGCGTCTGACCCACAACGACCATACCTGTGTGGTGGCAGAAAAATAGTATCGTGGGCGAGCTGTAGCCCTTGATGTTAACGGGTAGAATGAGTGGACATGACACCACCGCCAGCGGGCGGTGGCATTGCTGCTCAATGGAGACGTCTTTGGTGAAAGCCGTGCAGGGAATCATATTATCGGCGCTGTTCGTGCCAGGACTTCTGATGCCAGTCGCGGCACAGACAATGGATCAGTCCCTCTATCGTCAGGCCTATGACGCGGTACGTGCCAACGATCAGGCTCGTTTCCTGCAAATTCGTGCCCGTTTGACCCATTATCCGCTGTTGTCCTATCTGGATTACTACCAGTTGGCCTTTCGGCCCGGGGCGGCAGACTATGACAAAGTAACCCGTTTCATTCGCGAACACGGCGATACGCCGCAATCCAATCGCCTGGAACGCAGCTACCTGACCCATCTGGCCCAGAGCCAGCAGTGGTCCCAGTTCCTGCGCTTCTACCCGGCCAAGCCGAGTTCCACCGATCTGCTCTGCATGCACTATCAGGCCCGCTACTACACGGGACAGCAGACCCAGGCCTTGCAGGAGGCAGGCAAGCTCTGGTTGAGCGGCCAATCCCGTCCCGATGCCTGTACCCCTTTGTTCCAGCTCTGGCAGCAGGCCGGATTGCGCACTCAGGAGAAGGTCTGGACCCGCATGACCTTGGCGTTTGAAGCGGAAAACCCCAACCTGATCCGCCATCTGGGCGCCCAGCTCGGCAGCGGCATGCAGCCTTATGCAGACCAGATGATCGCCTTGTTCGAGCAGCCTGCAAGGGCGATGAATCCGGCTTACTTTTCCACGGCAGCACCCTCCCGGCGACTGCTGTCACTGGGACTGGCCCGTTATGCCAATCAGCAGCCCGAATCCGTGCTGCGCCAGCTTGCGCAAGCTCGTTCCCGCTTTGGTTTGACACCTGCCGAGGTGGCGCCGGTGGAGCGGGCTGTGGCCCGTCGCCTGCTGCTGGATCGATCCATTTCCCAGCGCAGTTGGGTGGATGCCACTGTCGTGCGGCTCGATGATTCGGATCTGCTGGAGCTCAGAGCCCGCCTTGCCATCTGGGAACAGGACTGGCGCGGCCTCTCCGGTTGGGTCAAGCGCATGCCGATGGCCTTGCAGAAAGAGGATCGCTGGCGTTACTGGCTGGCCCGCTCGCTGGAAGTGCAGGGGCAGAAGAAACCGGCGCGGGATCTCTATCTGGAAACGGCCAACTTGCGCGGCTTCTATGGCTTCATGGCGGCTCAGCGTACCGGCGTGCCTTATCGCATCAAGAACCAGAGCGCCGGCACCAAGGTGCCTGACTGGCGTACCGCAACTCACCGCTGGCCTTTCCTGCTGCGGGTGCGTGAGCTGCTGAACATGAACGAGATCACGGCGGCGCGCGCTGAGTGGGTCCACAACATGGATCGCAACCCGGTTGCCCAGCGCATCGAGTTCGGTCATATAGCGCTCAATCAGGGTTGGCATGAGCTGGCTATTCTGGCCAGTATCCGCGCCGAAGCCTGGGATGCGATCGAGTTGCGTTTTCCCAAACCCTACAAGCAGACTTTCAGCCAGATGGCGCGGGAGCGCTCGGTCGATATGAGCCTGCTTTATGCGGTGTCGCGTCAGGAGAGCGCCCTCTACCCGCGGGCAGAATCGCCGGTGGGTGCGCGCGGCCTGATGCAGTTGATGCCGGGTACCGCCAAGGAGACAGCCAGCAAGCTGGGGGTGCCTTATCGCAATCCCGAGCAGTTGTTCGAGCCTACCCTCAATGTCAGGTTGGGGAGTGCCTACCTCAAGCGCTTGCTGGATGTGTATGACGGCAACCGTATTCTGGCGACGGCGGCTTACAACGCCGGGCCGGGGCGGGTGAAACGTTGGCGGGAGCAGAGCCGCAATCGGCCAATGGATGTCTGGGTCGAGAGCATCCCCTACAAGGAGACGCGCAACTATGTGCAGAATGTGCTGTCGTTCGATCTCATCTACCAGCACAAGCTGCAACAGCCGTTGCGCTTCATGTCCGAACGTGAGCTGAGTCACGCTTATTGAGACGGCAGCCGCCCTGGCGGCTGCCCAATTCCCTTTCCTTCCCCAAAATGGTTATTATCCCACAAGGTTTTGTTACAAAAGGAAACCTGTCAGGTGATCGGGCGCCACGTCTTGGTCTGACAGGTTCGATATAATCGCCCGATCAACACAGACAGGCTTCCCCAACAAAGGAATTGATAGTGGCAACGATTAAAGACGTTTCTCGGTTGGCCAATGTGTCCATTTCAACTGTGTCGCGGGTGATCAACAACACGGCACAAGTGGCACCAGAAAAGCGTGTGGCCGTATTGGCGGCCATGAAGGAACTGAATTTTCGTCCCAACAGTTTTGCCCAGGCGCTGGTCAGCAAGCGATCCAACTGCATCGGCGTACTGGTAGGGGACCTGTGCGGTGGCCCCTTTTTCGCCCAGATGATGCGCGGCATCGAGACCATGGTCGACAAGGCGGACAAATTCACCATCGTCATGTCCGGCAACCATGATGCGGCACGTGAGCGTCATGCCATTCAGGCGCTGCTGCAGCGCCAGTGCGATGCCTTGATTTTGCACAGCAAGGCACTGCCGGACGAGGAGCTGAGCGAACTGGTGGCAGGCAATACCCCCATTGTCTTCATCAACCGACAGGTACCGGGTGCAGAGGATCGCTGTGTCTGGCTGGATAACCAGGCCGGTATCACCACAGCGTGTCAGCATCTGCTGGATGCCGGGCATAGCAAGATTGCCTTCGTGACCTCGGATGACGAAGAGTTTGTGGATGGCTTGCAGCGGATGGCGGGCTACCGCTACGCCCTGCAACGGGCGGGCATTGAGCTGGATCCAGCGCTGATTGGCCGTGCCTTCGCCGATGAAAACGGCGGTTATGTGGCCATGGGCGAGCTGCTGGAGCGGGGCGTAGAATTCACTGCCGTGCTCGGTTTCAATGACGCCATGGTGGCGGGAGCCATCTCCTGTCTGCTGGAGCGTGGCTACAAGATCCCGCAGCAGATCTCTGTGGTGGGTTTTGATGACATCCCTTATGCCCGTTACATCTACCCCAAGCTCACGACAGTGCGCTATCCCATCGAGGAGATGGGTGGCCGCGCGGCCGAGCTGGCCTTGCGTCTGCTGGATCACAAGCCGGTTGACGGGCTGACGCTCAAGTTCGAAGCAGAACTGGTCAGTCGCGAATCTGTCGCCTGATGAGATGAAATTGGCCCTGAATGGGCCAATTTTTTGCTGACTCCGCATTAAAAATTGAAACCGTTTTCAGAAATCCTTTTCAACTGTGATCCGCTTCAAAGCTTTTTGGCCAGCCTGCCACTAGCATAGGCCCCACGAATTAGGAGCCTGCGCTCCCGATTTTCCCGCTGTGGGAGGTAACTGGTCAATCCAGCTATTTCCTTCGTTACTTTCGACGGTCATCATGGATGGCCGTTTTTTTTTGCCAGGATTTTTTGCCAATGACAACAGAATGCAGGAACCAGACGGGAATAGTGGGAGCCGGTTGGCTGGGGTTGCCGCTGGCGCGGGCGTTGCAGGAGCAAGGCAAGGCCGTGGTAGTGACGGTCAGCTCGGTCGAGAAGGCCGAGCGCTTGACCGCCGAAGGCGTGAAGGCCTGGCCGCTGCAATTGTCGGCCCGGTTGGATGCTTTGCCGCTGGTCTGCCGCGAGCTGGTGATCTGCGTGCCACCGAGCAAGACGGAGGATTACCCTGCGGCCATCGCCCGGTTATGCCAGCTGGCAAAAACTGCGGGTGTGCAGAGAGTGCTGTTCGTCAGCGCCACTTCGGTATGGGCGCCAGGGCAGGGGGAAGGGGAGCAGCCCAGACCCGGTCACGCCAGAGGGGAGCGAATGCTCGCAGCCGAGCAGGCTGTGTTGACCGCCGGTTTTAAGTGCGCCATGGTGCTGCGCCCCGCCGGTCTTTACGGCCCGGATCGCCATCCCGGTCGTTTTCTGGCGGGCAAGACTCTCGATGGCGGAGCCCAAGCGGTAAACCTGGTGCATCTGGATGATGTGGTGGCGGCCTGTCAGCTGATGCTGGCGCACGCAGAAAACGGGGATGCCTATAACCTGAGCGCTCCCGTGCATCCGCGCCGCGAGCAGTTCTATCCATTTGCGGCTCGCCTGCTCGGTTTGCCGGCACCCGGCTTCATCGAACCTGCCGGGACCTTTGCCCCCATCGAGGGCCAGCTTATCTGCCAGCGTCTCGGTTTTAGCTACCGCTGGCCCGATCCGGCCCACTGGTTTGCCGAGCAGGCCGCACTGGGTCACTGAGGCTGCCTCGCCTTCGTTCAATTGTGTTTCCCTGCCGGGTAACATGCGGCTCCAAAGGCCCATTTTGGCTGAGAACGCAGGGCAATTGAGGTTTGCCAAGGCGGGGCTCGCCCCCTATCATGCCGCCATTCATGATAGAGAGAGCGGTAATGATGGTAGATACAAAACGTCACCCTGACGGGGAACTGTTGCTGAGAACTCTGGCGATGCCAGCCGATACCAACCCCAATGGCGATATCTTTGGGGGCTGGATCATGTCCCAGATGGATATAGGTGGGGGCATCATGGCCAAGGAGCTGGCAAAAGGACGTATTTGTACCGTTTCCGTCGAAGGCATGACTTTTCACAGCCCGGTCAAGGTCGGTGATGTGGTGTGTTGCTACGGGCGTTGCCTGAAGATTGGCCGCAGCTCCATGCGTCTGAAGCTGGAGGTCTGGGTCAAGCCGGTGCTGCGTGCAAACGAGGCTCAACGTTACTGCGTGACCGAGGGGATTTTCACCTATGTTGCCATCGACGAGCAGGGTAAATCCCGTCCGGTACCCGTCTGATCCGGCTCAGACAAGTCGGGCGTTGATGATGGATATTTCCTGCTCAAAGCCGGTTTTTTGCCGTATCATGCGTTCCAGCATCTCTTCCGAGCCGACACACTGCTCGGTGTCGAACAGGCAGAGATCGCACTGGGGATCCCGTCTGATCTGATAGACGGTGGAAAGCTCCACTTGATGACAATTTCCTTGTTGATCATAAAATGTCACGCGGTACTGGTGCTGTCTCGCCATCGTTGAATTCCTTCTGGATGAGCCGGGCCGGACACGAGCTATGAGCCTAGTCGGCAGCGGTGACGTTTGTGATGGTCATGACACAATGCAGAGGCAGGTGGTTGTTAGCCAATGAAAAATAGTTATCGCATTCTGGGTACGTCGCTGTTGACGTTGGGGTTGGTTGGCTGTTTCGAGGTACCGGATCAGGATCATATGGTCACGGCGCAGGGCATCATTCCCGGCGTCAACTGCCAGAAGCCGCCACTGGTGGCGCTGGCCTCCACCGCCTTGCCCCGCGAGTTTGGCATCACAGTCTGGAACCTCTACAAGGGTCAGCGTAAAAACTGGCGCGAGGGGCTGGACGAGTATGCCAAATCCCAGGATCTGGTGTTGTTGCAGGAGTCGGCGACCCGTCCGGACATGCTGGACTGGCTCAAGGCCGGTGAGTTTCAGTGGCAGCAGTTGCAAGCCTTTACTCAGGGCGGCGTTTCATTTGGCGTCATGACGGTCGCCAAAACGCCACAGGCCTTCGTCTGCGGCGTTCGCTCCCCCGAGCCTCTGCTACGCATTCCAAAATCTGGTCTGGTCAGCCTGTACCCCTTGCAGGGCGATCCTGACGGTGTGTTGGTGGTAAACCTGCATGCGGTCAACTTCGAACTGGGCATGGCCACCTTCCGCGAACAGCTCAATGACCTGACGGCTCTCATTCGCCGTCATCAGGGGCCCGTCATTCTGGCCGGGGATTTCAACACCTGGAGCGACAAGCGGGAATTCTGGTTGAACAAGCTGGTGGGGGAGCTGGGGTTGCAGGAAGCCATTCCTGTGCCGGATCTGCGCCGTACCGCATTTGGCCGTCCGCTGGATCATCTCTATTACCGCAATCTGGATCTGGTGGAAGTGAGCAGCCCGGCCACCGATGCCTCGGATCACAATCCCATCATGGCGCGCTTTTCGGCCCAGGCCATCACCCCCTGATGGATGCTCCCCGATAGGGTTAGCAAGACTTGATAAAAAAACACCCCGCACTTGGCGGGGTGTTTTCGTATGGAGTGGTGAACAATCAGCTGCTGTTTTTCACGAACAGGGTCAGTTCCTGACCCGGCTTGAGATAGTCACTCTTGCCGAGCTGATTCCAGCGCATCACATCCATTACGGCTACCTGAAAACGGGCCGCAATGGCGGAGAGAGAGTCACCGCGGCGTACCTGATAGACCATGGACTTGTTGCTGCTCTTGCCCTGCTTGGGCCAGATCACCAGCTTCATGCCGGGTTTCAGGGACGATTTGGCATTGAGACCGTTCCACTTTGCCAGCTCGTCATGATTGACTCCGTGGGCCTGGCTGATACTCCAGAGGCTGTCACCGGAACGCACCTTGTACTGGAGCTTGCCACCGCTGCGCTTGGCGACTTGCTGCGGCTTGCTCTGAACGGCCGGACTGACAACAGCCTTGCTGCTGCCGGTCGGGATCATCAGGGTCTGGCCACGGCGCAGATTGTTGCCACGCAGGTTGTTGGCCAACTTGAGCTGTTGCACACTCACCCCGTTGTTCTGGGCGATGCGGGAGAGGGTATCGCCACTGACGACCTGATAGGAGCGGGTGCGTATACGCTCGCCCTGTGGCAGATCGGCCAGCGCCAGCTCCAGGGTATCGGCATATTCGACCGGTACCAGCAGCCGATAGGGGCCCTGGGGAGACGTCGACCAGCGGCTCAGGGCCGGGTTGACCTCTTTCAGCTGAGCCGGACGCAAGCCCGCCAGCTGAGCTGCCACATTCAAGTCGATCTGGCCTCCGGTATTGACCACCCGCAGCTGCGGTTTGTTGGCCAGTACCGGCAGGGTGACATTGTAGTTGTCCGCATTGCGGATCATGTCAGCCATCGCCAGGATCTTGGGGACATACATCCGGGTTTCGCGCGGCAGATCGAGAGACCAGTAATCGGTGGGACGACCGGCCTTCTGGTTGCGCACAATGGCGTTGCGTACTCGTCCTTCACCGGCATTGTAGGCAGCCAGGGTTTGCAGCCAGTCGCCATCAAAGAAGCGGTTCAGGTACTCCAGATAATCCAGCGCGGCATTGGTGGAGGCCAATACATCGCGTCGGCCATCATACCAGCTGTCCTGGCGCAGACCGAAGTTCTTGCCGGTCGCAGGCACGAATTGCCACAGGCCGACCGCATTGCTGCGGGAGCGGGCGTGGGGATCGAACATGCTCTCGATCATGGGAATGGTAATAAGCTCCATTGGCAGCTCACGCCGTTCGATTTCCTCTACCATCAGATACAGGTAGGGCTCAGCCCGGCTGGCAATGGTCGCCAGATGCTTATCATTGCGCAGTAACCAATCACGCTGTTGGCTGACACGGGCATTGTCCTGTGGTTCAAACTGCATATCATCGCTGATACGCACCCACAGGTTATCCGTGTCATCCAGTGCGTCGATCTGTTCGTCACCGAACAGGAAGCGCGTCGAATGTTTCTTATACGCTTTTTTGTTGACTTGGGGGGACTTGATCGGCTCGATTGCCGTTAGCGCCCGGTCATCCTGATGGCTCAGGTTTTGGCAGCCGCTGAGAAACAGCGCCGCCAATAAGGCCGTTCGTACCTTCATCTCGCTCAGGTCATCTCTTGAAAAACAGCTGGCATCATAAGGGGCAATGGCCCCCTGATCAAGGTTCGTTCAAAAAACGTCCTTCCAGCTGCGAAGGACGGCGAAGGTATCCTCTGGATTTTCCAAGCATTTTAAGGCGTGTTTTTCAGCAGAAAATTTCACGGAATCCTGCTCGCAACGCAGAAAAACGTTGAAATCGCGCTCATCGCCCAGGCGAGAAGGGATACTCGGCAGGCCCTGCTGGCGCAGTTTGCTGATCATGCCGATCCGCTGCTGGATCGCCTTGTTGTCGGGCTCGACTGTGTAGGCGAAGCGCAGGTTGGAGAGAGTGTATTCGTGGGCACAATAGATGAGGGTGTCATCGGGCAGGGCCGCGAGCCGTTGCAGCGAGTCATGCATCTGGGCCGGGGTGCCTTCGAACAGGCGACCGCAACCACCGGAGAAGAGCGTATCACCGCAAAACAGCATGCCATGGCCGTGGTAGGCAATATGGCCATGGGTATGACCGGGCACATGAATGACATCCAGGCTCAAACCATGCCAGTTGATCTGATCCCCGTCATCGAGCCACTGGCCATGGTGATCGGGCATGGGGTCATGTTTGGGGCCATACAATCTGGCATGGGGGAAATGCTTGAGCAGGGCGGTGACGCCGCCCACATGATCCTGGTGGTGGTGAGTCAGCAAGATGGCATCGAGCTGCAAGTCCAGTGCAGCCAGCCGATCCAGCACGGGGCCCGCATCGCCCGGGTCGACCACCAGGCAGTGATTTTCGTGTCTGATCAACCAGATGTAATTGTCGGTAAAGGCAGGAACTGTGATAACGGTATACATGAGTTAGCTTCTCTTTAGGGAGGGTATCTTATATAACTGGATGGCGTTCGCACCCCAAGTTGAGCCCCATTATGCAGTTGGCACGTACCGAACAACAGATCGAGGTCCCGACCAGCTGGTCGGCGTTACCCATGGGGGACTGGGTGGCTGCCGAGATCCAGGAGCGGCTCGATAGCTGGTGCCCACATCTATTTGGTTATCATCTGCTTAAAGTGGGCGCCCTGAGCGCAGAGCTCTCTTGCGGTTGCTCTTCCATTCGTCACCAGATAGGGGTGGCGACCAGTGGTCGCTTGCTGGATATCAAGGGCGATCCGCTGGCCTTGCCGGTACGCACTGGTAGTGTTGATGCCTGTCTGCTTGCCCATTGCCTCGACTTCTCGCCCGATCCCCACCAGGTACTGCGTGAAGCAGAGCGGGTGCTGACCGACGATGGCTGGCTCATCGTCAGCGGCTATAACCCGCTCAGTCTGGTCGGTATTGGTCATTGTCTGCCTTTCCTGCGCCAACGTCTGCCCTGGTCGGCACGAATGTTCACCCCTGCACGGGTCACTGACTGGTTGCAACTGCTCGGTTGTGAGGTGATGTTTGACGAACGCTTCGGCTATTCGTTCATGGGCAAACAGAGCCGGATCGGCTGGTGGCGGGAGAGTGTGGGGCGGGATTACTGCAGACCGTTTGCATCCGTCTATGTAATAGCGGCGCGCAAACGGCGTTTTCCGCTCATCCCGGTGCGTCGTCGCTGGCGTTTGCCTGAGTCGATAGCGGCACCGGGCATGGTACGTCAGGGCTGGTAGCCGGTATCTTCGGCGAGTTCCTTGCCGCTGGCGGCATCGCGCGCCAGTTCATCGCAGCGTTCGTTCTCGGGGTGACCCGAGTGCCCCTTGACCCAGAGCCACTCGATCTGATGGCGGGCCACTTCGGCATCCAGCTCTTTCCAGAGATCGACGTTCTTGACCGGCTGACGATTTGAGGTCATCCACCCCTTCTTCTTCCAGCCGATGATCCACTGGGTGATCCCCTGGCGCACATACTGGCTGTCGGTGGTGAGCCGTACCTGGCAAGCGGCATTGAGGGTGCGCAGCCCCATGATGGCGGCCATCAGCTCCATCCGGTTATTGGTGGTCAACCGAAAACCGCCGGAAATCTCCTTGCGGTGATCGCCATAGACCAGGACGGCGCCATAGCCACCCGGGCCGGGATTACCGAGGCAGGAACCATCCGTGTATAAATCAATGTGTTTTAACATGAGCAATCGATCTTTTTTAGCGTGAGTCTTGGGGTAAACTAGCGGGTAAGGCCGAAGTTTGACATAGATTGGATCATGAACACACCCCAACTGAATCGCCAGATCATTCTGGATACTGAAACCACAGGTATGAACACAGCCGGTGGCCCCATCTATCTGGGACACCGCATCATAGAGATTGGCTGTGTGGAGGTGATCAACCGCAAGCTGACCGGTAATCACTACCACGTCTATATCAAGCCGGATCGGCTGGTGGATCCCGAGGCCATCCAGGTGCATGGCATCACGGATGCCTTCCTGGCAGACAAGCCCTCGTTCAGCCAGATCGCCAACGATTTCATCGAGTTCATTCGTGGCGCCGAGCTTATCGCCCACAACGCCCCCTTTGACGTGAGCTTCATGGACTATGAGTTCGGCAAGCTCGGGCTCAACTTCAAAACCAGGGATATATGCAGCATCACGGATACCCTGGCGATGGCGCGGGATCTTTTCCCGGGCAAGCGTAACAACCTGGATGTGCTGTGCGATCGCTACGGCATAGACAACTCTCACCGCACCCTGCACGGCGCCTTGCTCGATGCGGAGATCCTGGCCGACGTTTACCTGCTGATGACGGGTGGCCAGACCAAGCTGAACCTGGCCACCGAAAGCAGTGAGAGCGAGCGCAATCAGGACACCAGCATTCGTCGACTGGAGAGCAATCGTCCGCCGCTCAAGGTAGTGCGCGCCGGCGCCGATATTGAAGCGGTGCACGAGGCCAGGTTAGATCTGGTCCAGAAGAAGGGAGGTGCCTGCCTGTGGCGGCAATGAGCAAGCTATGGAGTGGCCTGCTGCTGTTGACCTCATTGACGGTCACGGCCAACGAGGTGTTTGCCCCCTCTGACATTCCCCTGCTCGATAATCGCTTTCGCATCGATTATGGCGTGAAGGAGATTACCTTCATCGTCACGCGCAAGCCGGGCACCTCCTCCGTGATCCTGGTGCGTCCCGATGGCAGCAAGCTCTATGTCGGCAAGGTCACACCACCCGAGGTGGGCTGGCTGGCGCTCAAGGATCATGATCTCATCACCATTCGTGATCCCATGCCAGGTCCTTGGCAGGCCATCGGCGAGGTAGACCCTGACAATCGGGTGCGGATCCTGTCGAACATCAAGCTTGAAACCGAGCAGTTGCCGACCCAGCTCTATCAAGGGGAGGTGATCAAACTCAAATCCTGGCTGTTGATTGACGATGCGCCGCCCAAAGACGGGTATTACCTCACGGATCTCGGCATGACGGTGAAGTTGCAGCGTTTCAATGATGATACCCAACAGGGTGAGCCCATTCTGGATGAAGTGCTTGGCCGCTACCTTGATGATGGCAAGGGGCTCGACGAGGTGCCGGGAGATGGCGTCATGACCGCCGAGGCTCTGCTCGATGTTCCGGCCGGCAAGTATCGGGCTTTGTACAGCACCGGCAATCAGGTCTTCTCCCGGGCCCGGTCTCAGGATGTCCTTGTCTATCCGCTCCCCGTCAACTTCACCTTGACGCCCCCGTCACAAGAGGCCGGCGCCCTGCTCTCATTTTTGATCGACGGTGATGAGCTGGATCCCGCCTCCGTGGTCGTCAAAGGCAAGGCGATGAACACGACCAATGAGAGTCTGCCTTTCAGTGCTGTGGCAACCGGGTTCAAAGTCGAAGTGGATCTGTCGGCGCTCAAGGCGGTTGGTCAGTATGAGGTGAGTGCGACTCTGTTTGGGACAACCCGGTTGGGCCGCGAGATCCAGGTCATACTGCCGGTCAAATCGTTCAATATTTTCCCCGTGCAGGCGGCCCCCCCTCCGGTAACACCTGTGGCATCGGTTGCGGTACCGACCCAGGTCAAATTTGAGGAAAAAGAGAGCAGCGGCTGGTTGATATGGTTGCTAGGCGGGGCTGGGATACTGGTTGTGCTGCTCGGTGGGGTGGGATTCATCTTGCTGCAAAAGCGCCGTGCGATGAAGAAAGCGATGGCCGCGCACAAGGCCGAAAGCGAAGGGGCCAAACCCGAGGCCAAACTGGACCTGAACCTGCCCGAACAGTAACGAGCAGGCCTTCACTAAAAAGCCGCCTGTTGAGGCGGCTTCTTTATATGCGGCAGTTGGTGCACGGGTGTGAAAGGGGTCAATGATCCCCGACGTAGATATCCTTGTGCTGATCGCGGATCTCGAGGAACTTGTCCAGATTGGCCAGCATCAGCTCCACCAGTTGGGGATCGAAGTGCTGTCCCTTCTCTTCTTCGATCAGCGCCAGTACCTTGTCCAGCGGCCACGCCTTCTTGTAGCAGCGATCCGACCCGAGAGCATCAAACACGTCGGCCAGCGCCACGACTCGTCCCTCCAGCGGAATATCGTCTCCCTTGAGACCGCGGGGATAACCGCTGCCATTCCATTTTTCGTGGTGGTTACCGGCTATGGTGGCACCTATCTGGAACAGGGCCAGGTCACTGCCGGAGAGCATGTCCTGCCCCAGTTGGGCATGGGTTTTCATGATCTCCCACTCTTCCGGGGTCAGTTTGCCTGGCTTGTGCAAGATGGCATCCGGGACCCCGACCTTGCCGATATCATGCAGGGGAGAGGCGCGCTTGATGAGCTCGCTCTGCTCCTCGCTCATGCCAAGCAGCTGGCAGAGCAGCTCAGTGTAGAGGGCGACCCGTTTGACGTGCAGGCCGGACTCCTTGGAGCGGGTTTCCACCAGCTCGCCGATGCGATAGATGATCTCGCGCTGGTTATCTGCAATGACCTCGTTGAGCCGGATGTTCTCCAGCGCCACTATGATGTTTTCGGTAAACAGACTCAGCAACCCCATGTCCATCTGGCTGAGCTGACGGGTGGTTTCGATGTGAAACAACAGGTGATGGCGGGGGTTCTGACAGTAGAGCACCATCTGGTTGCCATCATAGACGTTGGCACGATTGGTCATAGCCTGACGCAAAATAGCAGGAGCATCGACAAGCCGCACGGACGGGTGGCCGGGCAGCAGAGGCTCCAGGATCTGATCCCTCACCTCATAGGCAAGCTGCTTCACGTCATAGATCTGGGATTCTTCCAGATTGAGCAGAGCGCTGAGCTGTTCCTGCGCGCCCTCGACAAACTGGCGTAGCGCCCGTTTTTCGAAGATCCCCTTGGAAGCCTCAATGACCTTTTCCAGTCCCTGGCGATTGCTCTCCAAGGTACGGATGTCGCGGTATGAACGCAGGCTGGCCCGCAGCAGGGTGCGCAGCTTCTGGGAGGTGAGCTCTGTTTTGTCCTTGTAATCGTTGATGTCGTAGTTGGTGACCACATCATCTTCCGGCGCTTGTCCCGGTTGCCCGGTTCGCAGCACGATGCGCACCATCTTGTTTTGCAGATCTTCGCGCACGAATTTGACCACATCGAGACCGGCGTGATCGACTTCCATGACCACGTCGAGCAGCAACAAAGCTACGTCCGGGGTCTTGGCGAGCAACTCCTTGGCCTTGGCAGCTGAATAAGCATGCAAAAATTCAATGGGTTTGTTATCGAATTCAAACTTGCTCAGGGTGATCTTGGTGATGCGATGCACTTCGGGCTCATCATCCACAATCATCACCTTCCATCCAGCTTGCTGCTGTTCCTGAAGGGGCAGATCGTCATCGTCAATAATCAGGATTTGGTCATCCATCATGCAATCCTGTTTGGGATCCTGTGCTTACATTAACTGCTTCACTAAGGATAGGAAACTTATTGAGAAATAAAGTTTGATCTGTGAAATCTCTTTGTTGTCATCGTGATCCAGGTCCATAAAAAACGCCTCCACATGGGAGGCGTCAGGTTCGTTTTCTGCGTATCAGGCAGCTCTGTGATAGGTCGATGGTTCGAACAGGGCCTTGTTGGCAACCAAGTCGATGGGGTCGAAATCATCAACGTTGATGGTACGCAGGCGGCTCTCTTCGGCCCGGCGCAGCAAGTCGGCCTCATTCTGGTTGAGTACACCGAGCGCCAGACCCGCATCCGCCACCTTGTCCAGTTGCATAAACAGACGCTTGATACCGTCAGCTTTGCATACTTTGTCAAACAGCGGTTCGGCCGCCAGCACGTCATCCAGCGCCTGTTCCAGCAAGCCGAAGGGGTTGCCCTCTTCGCGGGTCAGGTATTGACCCTGTGCCAGTCGGCTGCGAGTCTCGCTCGGCGTTTGCAGCAGGCGGGCCACTTGCTGGTCCAGCTTGTCGCTCGGGCGCTTCATGTCACGGCCAAGGGGCAGCACTATGACGCGCAGCGCAAGGCCAATCCAGCGGTTCGGGAAGTTGCGCAGCAGCTCGTCGATCGCCTCTTGCGCCTTGAACATCGCATCTTGCAGTGCCCAGTGCAGCAGTGGCAGATCCGCCTGCTGACGCCCCTCATCCTGATAGCGCTTGAGGGCACTTGAGGCGAGGTAGAGCTGACTCAACACGTCGCCCAGGCGAGCGGAGACACGCTCCTTGCGCTTGAGCTCGCCGCCCAGGGTGCCCATGGCCATGTCTGACAGGAAGGCCAGGTTGGCCGAGAGGCGGGAGAGCTGCTGGTAATAGCCCTTGGTCTGATCCTTGTAAGGGGCTGCGGCGAAGCGAGCACCGGTCAAGCCCAGCCAGAAACTGCGCACCAGGTTGCTGATGGCAAAGCCGACGTGGCTGAACATGGCCTTGTCGAAATCCTTCAGCGCTTGCTCCTTGTCCGGATGGCTGGCTGCCAGCATCTCCGGCAGGACATAGGGGTGACAGCGGATGGCGCCCTGACCGTAGATGATCATGCTGCGGGTCAGGATGTTGGCCCCTTCCACCGTAACGGCGATGGGGGCTCCCTGATAGCCACGGGCCAGATAGTTGTTCGGGCCCATGCAGATGGCCTTGCCGCCGTGGATGTCCATGGCATCTATGATGCACTTCTGGGCACGGTCGGTGAGGTGGTATTTGACGATGGCGGAGATGACCGAGGGTTTTTCCCCCAGATCGATACCGGTCACTGTCAGGTTGGCGGCAGCGCCCATTATGTAGGCGTTGCCACCGAGACGGGCCAGCGGCTCTTCAATGCCTTCCATCTTGCCGATGGGCAGCTTGAACTGGCGGCGGATGCGGCTGTAGGCGCCGGTCGCCAGGGCCAGCATCTTGACGCCGCCCGTGCTGTTGGAGGGCAACGTGATACCGCGGCCAACCGAGAGGCATTCGACCAGCATGCGCCAGCCCTGACCGGCCATGGCCGGGCCACCTATGATGAAGTCGAGCGGTACAAACACATTGTCGCCACGGGTCGGACCATTCTGGAACGGCACGTTGAGCGGGAAGTGACGACGGCCTATCTCGACCCCCTTGATGTGGGTCGGGATCAGGGCACAGGTGATGCCCAGCTCCTCTTCGTCACCCAGCAGGTGATCCGGGTCGCGCAGCTTGAAGGCCAGACCCAGCACGGTAGCAATAGGGGCGAGCGTGATGTAGCGCTTGTTCCAGGTCAGGCGCATGCCAAGCACCTCTTCCCCTTCCCATTCACCCTTGCAGATAATGCCGAAGTCGGGAATGGAGCCGGCGTCGGAACCCGCTTCCGGGCTGGTCAGGGCGAAGCAGGGGATCTCTTTGCCTACCGCCAGGCGGGGCAGGTAGTGGTCTTTCTGCTCATCGGTGCCGTAGTGTTGCAGCAGTTCACCCGGGCCAAGGGAGTTGGGGACGCCTACTGTGGAGGCCAGCACGGCGCTGGCGCCACACAGTTTTTGCAGTACACAGGACTGGGCATAGGCGGAGAATTCCAGACCACCGTATTTCTTCTTGATGATCATGGCGAAGAACTTGTTGTCCTTCAGGTATTGCCACACCTCGGGGGAGAGATCGGCCCGCTCGTGAGTCACTTCCCAGTCGTTGACCATGCGGCAGACGTTTTCAACCGGGCCATCCATGAAGGCTTGCTCTTCGGCTGACAGCACGCTGACCGGGATGGCGTGCAGCTTCTTCCAGTTCGGGTTGCCGGCGAACAGGTCTGCTTCCCACCAGGTAGTCCCGGCTTCGATGGCTTCCTTCTCGGTGCGGGACATCTCCGGCATGATCGACTTGTAGATCTTGAACAGCGGCTTGGTCAGCTGATTGCGGCGAAAATCCACCAGGTTGAGGGGGATGGCAATCACGGCGAACAGTGCCCACACCAGCAGGGGGACATGGCCATAGAGGGTGCCAGCGACCAGGGCGGCGGCCGTGGCAAGCGTGGATGTGAACAGAGACGCCCGGCGATAAGCCATGGCGCCGATCACCAGGATCACCCCGAGCAGAGTGAGGGTCGTCGTCATTTTTCGCTCCTTGCATGAGTTGCCGAAGTTGGCTAAGCAGTAGATTAACTGATCCAGAGGTCTGACCTGTTGGATATGGCCCCTGTTGTAATTCATACGCACAAACTTATCAAGCTGTTTACAAGCTCGTTACCTTCACGCCGTGAGCGGCATAACGTCCTGCAGGCGGCATCTTGGCTGGCTGGGGGGCGACGATTGGATTGGCTTGTGCGACAATGACGCCGCCCACATTTTGGAAGAGACATCATGTACCAAGAACTGATCCGCAATGAATTGACCGAAGCTGCTGGCGTGCTCCAGGCGTTCCTGGCAGATGAGCAGAATCTGAAGAACATAGAGGCAGCCGCCAAACTGCTGGCAGACTCCTTTAAACAGGAAGGCAAGGTGCTCTCCTGTGGCAATGGTGGCTCCCACTGCGATGCCATGCATTTTGCCGAGGAGCTGACGGGCCGTTATCGCGAGAACCGTCCAGGCTATGCCGGTATTGCCATTTCCGATCCCAGCCACCTCTCCTGCGTCTCCAACGACTTTGGCTACGACTATGTGTTCTCCCGTTATGTGGAAGCGGTCGGCCGTCGCGGTGACGTCTTGCTCGGCATTTCCACCAGTGGCAACTCGGGCAACATCCTCAAGGCCATCGAAGCCGCCCATGCCAAGGGCATGAAGGTGATAGCGCTGACCGGCAAGGATGGTGGCAAGATGGCGGGTCTGGCCGATGTCGAGATCCGGGTGCCGCACTTTGGTTATGCCGACCGCATTCAGGAAGTGCACATCAAGGTGATTCATATCCTGATCCAGTTGGTCGAAAAAGAGATGGCCAAGTAATAAGGAGTCCGCTGGTTATGTGCGAACTGCTCGGCATGAGTGCCAATGTGCCGACCGATATCTGCTTCAGCTTTACCGGTCTGATGCTGCGCGGCGGCAAGACGGGGCCACACAAGGATGGCTGGGGGATCACCTTCTATGAGGGGAGGGGGTTTCGCACCTTCAAGGATCCCGAGCCCAGTGCCCAGTCGCCGATAGCCAAGCTGGTACAGGCGTTGCCCATCAAGAGTCGCGCCGTGGTCAGCCATATCCGGCAGGCGAACCGCGGCTGCGTGTCGCTGGAAAACACCCATCCGTTCACCCGTGAACTGTGGGGCCGCTACTGGACCTTTGCCCATAATGGCCAGCTGACTGGCTACAAGCGACTTGCAACCGGGCGGCACCGTCCGGTGGGAGACACAGACAGCGAACATGCTTTTTGCTGGTTGCTCAACCGACTGGAGCAGAAATATCCCAAGCGTCCCGCCAATTTCCCCGCCATGTTTCGCTATCTGGCGACCCTGTGCGATGAATTGCGCGGACTCGGGGTATTCAACATGCTGCTGTCGGATGGGGAGTTTGTGATGACCTATTGCAGCAACAACCTGCACTGGCTCACCCGGCGTGCTCCGTTTGGCGAGGCCCGGCTGCTGGATGAAGATGTGGCCATCGATTTTCAGAGCGAGACAACTCCGGATGATGTGGTCACCCTGGTGGCGACCCGCCCGCTCACTGGCAATGAAAATTGGGTCAAAATGGCGCCCGGCGAGTTCAGCCTGTTTCGGTTGGGTGAGCGCGTATGCGGCAGTCAGGAACGGTAATCATTTGATTTAAATATAAAAAAATACCAGGGTAGAATCCTACCCTGGTTCTTCGCAGCAGCCATACAGGCAAAAAGGGATGAGAGAGGTGTTGCTGAGCCGCATCATTCTCACGGCCTTCATTGTTATTTAATTGTTAATTTATTGGCAATGTTTATATTTCAATAGCGCCTGCCTCTCACCGAATTAATAGAGCTCGATCACACTTTCCTTCTCTCAACTGTTTGCCGGTCAGCAAGTGAATATGGGTGAGGGATGACGCTGTCACGCCGGGCATCTATAGTATGGTCTGTTTGAATACCACCAGAGAGGGCTGAGGGATGGAATGGTTGGATCAGAAGGTGCTGCGACAGCTGGCGGAAGATATAGGTCAGGAGATGATGCCGGTGGTGATCTCGGTGTTCATCGAGGAGGTGGGTGAGCAGCTCACCCAGCTTCGGCCTCTCTATGAACGGCGGGACTGGCCCGCGCTTGCCCGGCTTGCCCACAGCATGAAATCGTCCTGCGGCAGCTACGGCGCCCAACTCAGCTATCAACAGGTGGTGGCACTGGAGCTGGCCTGCAAGCACGAAGATGCCGACGAGGTTGCCCGCTTGCTGACCCAGCTGGAGCAATCCCTGCCTCAGGTCCTTTCCCACCTTGCCAACTATCACTGAGCTTGTTGCGCAGTGACCCCAGTGTTCATCGCTGCGCGTCTTTGCCAGTTACTAGCGTTGATTGATCAGTTGCTGGATAACCCTATCCAGCGCCAATTTGAGTTTCAGTCGATCGTGGCGATGGGGGAGGTCCGCCTCACCCAGTTCGGCCTGGATCAGCTGGCTGGCAAGCTCGACAGGATATTCCCCTGCTGGCGCCAGAATGGCATCGACACGGCCTGCACCGACCCGTGATTCCAGCCAGCGCCATTGATTGAGCAGACTCAACTGGCTGGCAGGGCCATTTTCGGCCACCAGATTGCAGATGAACACCAGCATGGCATCGCTCTCGTTGATGGCTTGTGCCACTTCGGCCAGCAGCAGGGGCGGCATGATGGAGGTGAGGAAGCTGCCGGGTCCGAGGATGATCATGTCGGCCTGAGCCAGGGCTTGCACCGCCTCGCGGGTCGCCGGCACTTCCGGGCTCAGGCTCAGGGAGAGGGGAGGCGTATCGAGTTGATCGATGGAGACCTCTCCCAGGATCTGGTTGCCACAGACGGTGTGGGCACACAGATCGGTGGGAAATTCTGACATGGGTAACAATTGTGACTCTATTTTCAGCATGTCACTGATGAGCTTGATAGCATCAAGAGGGCGTACGCAGAGGTTGTCGAGCGCGAGCAGCATCAGATTGCCGAGGTTGTGGCCCGCCAGCTCGCCGCGGCCGGCGAAGCGGTATTCGAACAGCAGGCTGCCAATACTGGGATCGGTGACCAGTTGATTGAGGCAGTTGCGCAGATCTCCCCAGGCGATGCACTCCTGGCTCTTGCGCAGCCGTCCTGTGGATCCGCCGTCGTCCGTGGTGGCGACTATGCCGGTCAGGCGCTGGCCGAGAAACGAGAGTGAGGAGAGCACACGGCCCATGCCGTGGCCACCACCGATGGCGACGACCCGGTCAAAGTCATTGATATTTTTCTGCCACATGCAGCTGTCCTGTGGTTGGGCTCAATCGAGGGCCATTCTAGCCGACGAAACGGGATAATTGGTTGATTAAGGTATGATTTTTGCTTACCTCCAGCATCATGAACAACTAGGAGATGGTGTTGAACTTTCTGACGGCTCACTCTCTTGAAGAGACCTCCCTGCTGGCTGCGCGGCAGGTCAGTGAGCGGCTGCTCGCTCAAGCACCCCATTCCCCTTCGCTGTTATTGGTCTATTTTACCCAAGCCCACGATGCCGAGGAACTGCGTCGCCACCTCAAACTGCAGTTTCCAACCACTCGACTGATAGGTTGCAGCTCCTGCGGCGGTGTCATGACCCAGACAGGGCACCACGCTCGTCAGGGATTCGGGCTGGCGGTGGCGGCTCTCTATGATGACAAGGGTGCCTACGGGGTGGCCGGGCAGGCGGGTGATGACGTGGATGTGCGCCAGTTGCTGCGCAGTGCCATCGCCGATGGCGGGCGTCCTGGTGAATTGCCCCAGCTCATCTTGTTGCACGCCAGTCCAGGTCAGGAGGAGGCGATGCTTGCCAGCATCGAAGCCGAACTGGGCACGACCGTCCCTGTCGTGGGGGGCTCAGCGGCGGACAACAGCGTCGGTGGTGACTGGCAGCTGTGCTGGGACGAGGGCAGTGCCCGCGAGGGCGTCGCGCTGGCCGTGCTCTATCCTGAGTGCCAGCTGGCGTTCCAGTTCCACTCCAGCTATGTCCCTACCGAGCATCGTGGCACCATTACCGCCCTGGCAGGACGGGAGATCCTCACCATTGATCATGCGCCTGCCGCCGAGGTCTATGCCCGCTGGATTGGACGAACCACGCCCTGGCCTGTGGGGCCCATACTGCGGGAGACAACGCTCTCGCCGCTGGCTCGTCAGGTGGGCACTCTGGACGACATGCCCTACTACAAGCTCTCCCACCCGGAGGCGGTGACAGAAGGGGGCGGTTTGCGCCTCTTTACCGATACCCAGATCGGGGAGAAATTGCTGCTGATGTACAGCAGTCAGGAGGGGCTGTTGCAGCGGAGTCTGAACGCGACCCGCATCGAACCCGAATACGGCATGACCACAGAGATGCGGCCGTTCGGGGCCCTAGTGATCTTTTGTGCTGGTTGTCGCTTGGCTCTTGGTGATAGCTTATGCCAATTCGTCGACCAATTTCACACACGGCTGGGGGATATCCCCTTCATTACCCCGTTTACCTTCGGTGAGCAGGGGCGTTTACCCCACGGTGAGCTGGCACACGGCAACCTGATGGTATCGAGCGTGATCTTCCTCGACAGCTGATATATGGCGCTGGAAACAAGATGATAGGTAATACCGAACTGGAAGCCCTCGGGGACAAGCTGCAGACCACGCTGGTGGAGCTGGTGCGTTGTCGGGAACGCGAGGCCAAATATCGCCAGGAGTCGCAGACCCTGCTGTGTGGCGTGGCTACGTTGGCTGATGCCCAGACCCTGGAGCAGGTGCTGGACAGCCTGATCCAGGTGCTCAAGCCCTTCATCGGTTTCGAACATGCAGACGTGGTGGCCTGGGAGGGGGATGTCGGCGTCACTCACCTCAGCACCCAGGATGGCGAAGTGGGTCGGGACTGGCAACTGACGCCCCTCTTCTCCCGTGCCATCGAGGGGGAAACACTGGTCATCTATGATCCCACCCAATTGCCTGAGCTGGCGCCGCTGGCCCACGTATCCGGCTGGGCCAGCGTCATGATGACGGGGTTGCGTGCCCCCGGTTTCTCCGGTGTCCTCATCTGCCGTCACGCCGTCATGGGTACCTTCGATCTCAAGAGCAAGGCCGCGATGCAGCGCTGCCGCCCGCTCATCTCCCAAGCCCTGGTCAACATCGCCTATCGTGCCCGGTTGCAAGAACAGGTTGAACTCAAGACCCTGGCATTGCAGACCAGCGAACAGCGCTTTCGCAGCTTCGCCGGCATGGCCTCCGACTGGTTCTGGGAGACGGACACGGAGCACAGGCTCAGCTATGTGTCGGCGCCCGGCTATCACGGGGACGTGCTGGTGCATCAGCCTGGCCAGAGCCTCTACGATTACGCCTATGACAGACGGGATCCCGAGTGGGGCAAGTACCGTCGTCTCATCGCGCTGCATCTGCCGGTGCGGGCGGTACGGGCCCAGGTCAGCCTGGTCAAGGGCCCCTGCTGGATGGAGATCAACGCCGAGCCCTGCTTCGATGCCGCCGGTGTATTCATCGGCTATCGGGGGACTGCGCGGGATGTGGGCAACCAGATCCGCCGCGAGCAGGAATTGGCACGGGCACGAGATGAGGCTGAGGCAGCCAACCGCGCCAAGTCGCAGTTCCTGGCCATGATGACCCACGAAATTCGTTCCCCCATGAACGCGGTGCTGGGCATGCTGGACCTGTTGCAGCACGCCCAGCTTGAACCCCAGCAGCAGACTCTGCTGGGACATGCCACCCACTCGGCCCGCCTGCTGCAAACCATCATCGACGATGTGCTCGACTTCTCGAAAATCGAATCCCACACCCTGGAGTTTCATTGCGAGACCCTGCACCCGACCCAGCTGTGCCAATCCCTGATCGAGCCGCTGCAAGCGCGTGCCAGTAGCAAGGGGATTATCCTGCGCTGGCTGGTGGATGAGGCGGTGCCCCCCCAGTTACAGGGGGATCCGGTACGCCTGTCACAGGTCATCAGCAACCTGCTCGGCAATGCGGTGAAGTTCACCAGTCAGGGCAGCGTATCCTTGCAACTGGGTTGGCGCCATGAGCGGCTGCGAGTCTCGGTCACCGACACCGGCATCGGTATCTCGGCCGAAGATCAGGCGCTCCTGTTCGAGCCTTTCTCCCAGGTCGACAGCTCGGCGACCCGCCGTTTCTCCGGCACTGGCCTGGGGCTGGCCATCAGCAAACGGCTGGTGGAGCTGATGGGCGGCGAGATCCGATTGCAGAGTGCCCCTGGTCAGGGCAGTTGCTTCTGGTTCGAGCTGCCCGGCATGGCGCTGCCATGCGAGTGCAGCAGCCGGCCCGAGCCGGATCAATTGCCCATTCAGGATCTTGATGTGCTGGTGGTGGAAGACAGCCCGGTCAACCAGCTGGTGGTCTCGCTCATGCTGCAAAAACTGGTGACCCGGGTGCGGCTGGCGGCCAATGGTCTGGAGGCGCTGGCCCAGGTGGCGGAGCAAAAGCCGGATCTCATCCTGATGGACATGCGGATGCCGCAGATGGATGGGCTGGAGGCGACTCGCCGCCTGCGGGAGCTGGGCTGCAAGATGCCCATCGTCGCCTTGACGGCCAATGCCATGGCCGAAGACAGGGCTCGTTGTCTGGCTCAGGGAATGGATGACTTTCTGGCCAAACCCATCAGCCTGATGCGGCTGAGAGAGTGCCTGCAACGCTATTTTCATCCCGAACTGCCGGCTCGCAGGTAAAAAAAATGGTCAACCTGGGTGGTTGACCAATTCTTCAGCAAATACTGAAGAAAGCACGGGATAAATCGGGTTGTACTGTTCTATATGAAAAAGTCGTGCCAACTTTTTCAGAACCTGTTTATGCGGCTTGCAGCGGTATTGTCTGTTTTTATTGCTATCCGCTGTTTGCAAAATGCGAAATTGTTATTTTCATTGTGGGAATATTCGCATTTTGCAAAGACTCTTTGACTCACTGTGCGATCAGTCGGCGCAAGAATTGACGAGCCGCTTCGCTATTTTGTTTGGCAATCAACATCTGTTTTTCATAGATCGGCATGGGCAGGATCTCGAGCCAGCGTTGGCAGAGCCAGGCCGCATCGTCAAACTGCTTGTCCGGATAGAGCTCATCGAGCTCGGGATACTGCTCGAACACTTCCCGCAGCCGGGTGACCAGCGGCTTGTCACTGAAGTCTGAATGGGCGCTTGGCCAGTTCGGCAGGGCTTCGACCCTGGCACGGCGCAATCCCATCTCGTCCGTTTCCATCTCATGAATGCAGAAGCGTTCCATGCCGAGCACAGTGACGCCGAGCAGACCATCATTCAGGGTATAAAAGTCGGTCACCTTGACCCGGGTACCGACCGGCAGGATCCGCCCGGATTTACCCGTGGTGGTCGCCTCTTCCATCACTATGCCGAACCCCTGGTCATTGATGAATGACTCTTTGAGCATCTGCAGGTGGCGCGGTTCAAACAAACGCAGCGGAAGCTTGCCACCAGGCAGTATGTGGGAAGGCAAGGGGAACAATGCCAAAGGTTGAAGTTTCATGTTCCGTCCTCCATTGAGTAGTTGCTGAATAGGACAATGCAGCGACTGTGCCAGAGGATGAAAAAAGCCACCGAATGGTGGCTTTTTGTGGGGAAGGGGATGGTTAGTTGCGCTGCTCCAGGTACATGACAGCCGCTTCCACGCGGCTTTGCGCCTCGAGTTTCTTCAGCAGGCTCTTGACGTGAACCTTGACCGTGCCTTCGGAGATATGAAGCACGGAAGCGACCTGTTTGTTGGAGAGGCCCTTTGCAATTTCGCGCAGGATTTGCATTTCGCGACGCGTTAAGCTTTCCAGCTTCTGTTGCAGGTGGTCCAGCTCGTAGATGTTCTCGAGGTAGGGACGCAGCGGCTCGCTCAGGATCTGTTTGCCGGTCATCACGTCTGCCAGCTGGGCCAGCAACATCTCTGGCTCGGTATCTTTCAGCAGGTAACCATCGGCGCCGGCCTTGAGCAGGGCGACCACGTCCTGGCGAGCGTCGGAGACGGTCAGGATCACCACGCGGGAGGTGACTTCCTCGGTGCGCAGCGCCTTGAGGGTATCCAGACCGGAGAGCCCCTTCATGTTGAGATCGAGCAGGATCAGATCCGGTTCGGACTCTTTGGCCATGGCGACGGCATCGGTGCCGTTGGACGCCTCGCCAATCACCTCTATGTTCTCTTCCAGGGCCAGCAGTTGCACAATCCCTTTGCGCATGAGGGGATGGTCATCCACGACCAGAACACTATATTTCATCTCGTCCATCAGGCATCTCTTGTTAGGCTGGTGGGAAAGGTCAGATGTACGCAGGTGCCTCTGGGCGGCTGTTCGCTGATGGTCAGCAGACCATGCAGCTTGCTGGCACGCTCATTCATGATGCTGAGGCCATAGTGGTTGACCGCCGAGCTTGCGATCCCTATTCCAACACCGTCATCTGAAATCTGAACCTGAATGTTACCATCGGCGAGGGTCTCACAGCTAACATCAATCACTTGCGCGCTGGCATGTTTGATGGCATTGAGCACTGCCTCACGGATCAGCTGCAGAATATGAATGTGCTGACCCGCTTCAAGATCCGTATCAGCCAGACCGTAATGGAGCCTGATCTCGGCCTGGGTCTGAGGCTTGAGCTGCTCCAGCATCACCTTGATGGCTTCCCCCAGATTGGCATCGCCGATGCTGAGGCGGAAAGTGCCCAGCAGCTCGCGCAACTGGGTGTAGGCGCTGCTGAGTCCCTCGTCTATCTGCTGCATGGCCGCCTCTGCCTTGGCGTTATCGCCCTTGGCAAAAGAGCGTTTGAGCAGAGTTGACTGGATCTTGAGGTAGGAGAGCGCCTGGGCCAGCGAGTCGTGCAGCTCGCGGGCGATGACGGCTCTCTCTTCCATCAGCAACAGCCGCTGATGTTGCAGCAGGGTCTGATCCTTGTGCAGCACTTGAGCCAGCAGCATGGAGAAGTTTTTCATCAGCCGCTCGTCGATGGGGTGAGTGCTTATCATGTCGAGCCGGCCGTACTCCTGCTCATCCATCTGCAGATGAAAGCTCACCACTGAGTCGAGATCGCCGGGCCAGCCCTTGCGGCCTGCGATGTAGTCCGGCATGGCGTTGTGTTCAAAGCGGGTCAGCCGGATATGGTCTATGTGCTGATGGGCTGCGGCCCGCTCCAGCAGTTTGAGCAGAGTGCGCCGACTCAGCGGCGCCGCATGCAGCTTCTGGGCGGTGGAATAGAGAAAGGAGAGGGTGTCGTTGGCCTGTTGCAGCTTGGCCGTTTTCTCTTCTACCTTGCTCTCCAGCTCCCGATAGAGCTTGCCGAGCTCATCTGCCATGGTGACGAAGGCGGCCGACAATTCTCCCAGTTCATTCTCGCAATGGGGAGGCAGGGTGAGATCGAACTCCTGGCGCTGGATCTGGCGGGCGCAATAAACCAGCTGGTTGAGCGGGGCCACCACCTGCTGACGGGTAAAGCGGACGGTAAACCAGGCGATGGTGATGATGGAGAGCAGGCCCAGCCCCTCCGCCAATGCCAGCATGCGCACCTTGAACTCCACGTGGTACTGCATCTGATTGACGAAGTCATCGATGGCCGCGACAAACTGTTCCGTATTGTCGGTGTAGCGTTTGGGGGTGGCGTTCTCGATGTGCTCGCGCATCATCTGCCATTGCAGCAATACCTCGCCATAGGTTCGGCGCAGGGAGGCCGGAGTGATCCAGCGCTGTGTCTCTTGCAGCTCGCGTGCATGCAGGGTCTGTTCGAACTGATCGAGCCGTCCCAGCACTGGCTGGCCCTGCTCTATTTCGTAGGCCATGCGATAGGCCTGCATCCGCAGCGAACCCGACAGGTTGATCGCCTTGGCATCGGGCACCGAGTAGAACAGGGTCACCATGGCCACGACGGCGATCAGGCTCGCCATGAACAGAATGAGTACCATGGAACGCCCGATGGCGCTGCTGACCGAATGTACTTTGAACCATTTTCCCATGCTGGCTGGCGTCCCCGACCTCTGGCAATAACCCCATAAAGTTGCGTGGGAGTGTACTCCAACTTGTGCTAGCATCGAAAAACTAGATGAACTCCGAGCTGTTTTGCCTAAGTCCTTGGGATAGGGGAAAGCCGCCGTCAGCCGATGTTCGAGCTGTAAGGGTCAGGAAAGAAATGCCCTGGCCTCCCGTATTTGGAAAGGTGTTTATGTTGCCACTGCAAGATGGTTTTTCCCGTCGTTTTTACTATTTGCGCCTGTCGGTTACCGACGTGTGCAATTTTCGTTGTACCTACTGTTTGCCCGACGGTTATCGTCCCGAGGGTAGAAAGTCGTTCCTGTCTCTCGATGAGATCCGCCGCATTGTCTCCGGCTTTGCCGCCATGGGCACCCGCAAGGTACGTCTGACCGGGGGGGAGCCGTCATTGCGTCGTGATTTCACCTCCATCATAGAGACAGTGGCCAATACCCCGGGTATCGAAAAGGTGGCCATGACCACCAATGGCTATCGCTTGAAAGAGCGGGCCCGGGAGTGGTTCGATGCGGGCCTCACCGCCCTCAATGTCAGCGTCGACAGCCTGGATCCCCGCCAGTTTCACCAGATCACCGGTGAGAACAAGCTGGCGGAAGTGATGGATGGTATTGAGGCGGCGCTGGCCGCCGGCTTCAAATCGGTGAAGATCAATGCGGTGCTGCTCAAGGGGCTCAATGACCATCAGCTGGATGCGTTTCTGGCCTGGATCAGGCACAAGCCCATCGAACTGCGTTTCATCGAACTGATGCAGACCGGCGAGATGGACACCCTGTTTCGTGACCACCACGCCAGCGGCGAGCTCATCAAGCAGCGGCTGCTGGATGGCGGCTGGGTACAGCAGTTGCGCGGTACTGATGATGGTCCGGCGCAGGTATTCATGCATCCGGCTTCGTTGGGGGGAGTGGGGCTCATCATGCCCTACAGCAAGGATTTCTGCGCCGGTTGCAACCGGTTGAGGGTCTCCTCGGTGGGCAAGCTGCACCTGTGTCTGTTCGGTGATAACGGGGTGGAACTGCGTGACTTGCTGTCAGCCGACAGCCAGCAGGATGCGTTGCAACAGCGCATTCGTCAGGCCCTCATCGGCAAGGCGGCCACTCACAGGTTGCATGAGGGGAATGCCGGTATGACCCCTCATCTGGCTTCCATCGGCGGTTAAGCCGCCAACCCCTCTGCAAAAATAGCCATCGATTAATAAGCAATCCTCAAATGGGGGTATTTTGACCTGCCCCCATTCTTTGTTCCTGCGCCAAGGGTTTGATCCAGCGCAATAATACCCCCTGTTTATCTCCCTGGTGGTATATCCCTGAACTTGTCAGGGCCGCAATATACACCCACTCTTATAATAGGTATTGAAAATGCCTGTCATGAGACTCGCTTGTGCGCTATATGGCACCAGACGTTACCACCAGGAAGGAGTTGATATGCCGGATAGGGTCAACCTGTCACGTCGTGGTTTGTTTCGGGGACGCCTGACATCGAGCGAGCCTCAGGTGCAGTTGCCCTGGTCCGTCGCCTGGCCCGATTTTGTGGCCGACTGCACCCGTTGTGGTGACTGTCTGACGGCCTGTCCGGAGCAGATCCTCATCAAGGGTGACGGTGGTTTCCCTGCGGTGGACTTCCTGCGCGGTGAGTGCACCTTCTGCGGTGACTGCGTCACAGCCTGCAAGGCGCCGGTATTTCGTTCCGTGACGGAGGCGCCCTGGCAATACATAGCCCATATTGAAGCCAACTGTCTGGCCAGTGCGCAGGTCTTTTGCCAGCGCTGCCAGGACAGCTGCGAAACCCGTGCGATCCGCTTTTCTCCCATGCTGGGCCGCGTGCCGACTCCCAGCATAGATACTGCCTCGTGTACCGGTTGTGGCGCCTGCGTGATGGATTGCCCGGTGGGCAGCATCCGGGTCGGTGCGCCCAGATCCGAGGCTCCAACATGAATCATGTATGTGTGAAGCAGGAGCCAAAATGAACCAAGAGTTCCATGTATCGAGCCTGGTGGTGCTGACCCAACCCCCCTTTCGTCACCAGCTCGCGCAGCAGATTGCGACCCTTGAAGGGGCCGAGGTCCACGCTGTCAGCGACGAGGGCAAGCTGGTAGTGACGCTGGAAGGTCCCAGCCAGCGTCCCATCATGTCAGCCATTGATGCGATACAGGCAATGCCGGGCGTGCTGTCCGCTGCCTTGATTTACCACCAGTTCGATGAGCTCGATGTCGAATGCAAGGAATAGAAACGCCGTGAGGCCGGAGCCGCGAGGTTCACGATGCCCGATAAAAGCAATAAAGCGCCATAAAGCTGAGCCAGCGCGGCTCGTCACAATGGCTGTCATTGATGTGATTACGCAATGCGAGGAGATGTCATGAAGCTGAGTCGACGCGACTTTATGAAGGCCAACGCGGTGGCAGCTGCCGCAGCCGTGGCCGGTGTCAGTGCCCCCACCCTGGCGGCGAACCTGATCACCAGTACCGACAAGACCGCCATCAAGTGGGATAAAGCCCCGTGCCGCTTCTGCGGTACCGGCTGTTCCGTGCTGGTGGGTTCCCAGGATGGACGTGTCGTGGCGACCCAGGGTGACCCGGATGCGCCGGTCAACCGTGGCCTCAACTGTATCAAGGGTTACTTCCTCTCCAAAATCATGTATGGCGAGGATCGTCTGACCCAGCCCATGCTGCGCATGACCAATGGCAAGTTCGACAAGAATGGTGACTTTGCCCCCGTCAGCTGGGATCAGGCATTCGACATCATGGCCGAGAAGTTCAAGGCGACCCTGAAAGAGAAGGGCCCCACCGCCGTCGGCATGTTCGGCTCCGGTCAGTGGACAGTGTGGGAAGGCTACGCCGCCGCCAAGTTGATGAAGGCGGGTTTTCGTACCAACAACCTGGATCCCAACGCTCGTCACTGCATGGCTTCCGCCGTGGTTGGCTTCATGCGTACCTTCGGCATGGATGAGCCCATGGGTTGCTATGACGACATCGAGCAAGCTGATGCCTTCGTGTTGTGGGGATCCAACATGGCCGAGATGCACCCCATCCTCTGGTCACGGATGTCCGATCGTCGCCTCTCCAACCCGGATGTGCAGGTGCATGTGCTCTCCACCTTCGAGCACCGCAGCTTCGAACTGGCAGACAACGGCATGGTGTTCACGCCCCAGACCGATCTGGCGATCCTCAACTATGTCGCCAACTACATCATCCAGAACGACAAGGTGAACTGGGAGTTCGTCAACAAGCACACCCAGTTCCGCAAGGGCACCACCGACATCGGCTATGGCCTGCGTCCGACGCACCCGACCGAAGCCAGGGCAAAAAACCCTGGCAATGGCGACTCCACGCCGATGAGTTTCGATGACTTCGCCAAGTTTGTGGCGGACTACGACCTGGAGTCTGTCTCCAAGCTCAGTGGCGTGTCGAAAGAGAAGCTGGAAAAACTGGCTCAGCTCTATGCCGACCCGAGCAAGAAGGTGGTCTCCTACTGGACCATGGGCTTCAACCAGCACACCCGTGGGGTCTGGGCCAACAACCTCTGCTACAACATCCACCTGCTGACCGGCAAGATCTCCACTCCGGGCAGTGGTCCCTTCTCCCTCACCGGCCAGCCCTCTGCCTGCGGTACCGCGCGGGAAGTCGGCACCTTTGCCCACCGCCTGCCCGCCGACATGGTCGTGACTGATCCCAAGCACCGCGCCATCGCCGAGAAGATCTGGAAACTGCCGGAAGGCACTATCCCTGAGCAGGTGGGGTATCACGCCGTGCTGCAAAACCGCATGCTCAAAGATGGCAAGCTCAATGCCTACTGGGTGATGTGCAACAACAACATGCAGGCCGGCCCCAACATGAACGAAGAAGCGCTGCCCGGTTATCGCAACCCGGCCAACTTCATAGTGGTGTCCGACCCTTACCCGACCGTCACGGCGCAAGCGGCTGATCTTATTCTGCCCACCGCCATGTGGGTGGAGAAAGAGGGGGCCTACGGCAATGCCGAGCGTCGCACCCAGTTCTGGCACCAGCAGGTCAAGCCGCCGGAAGGGGCCAAGTCCGATCTGTGGCAGCTGATGGAATTCGCCAAGCGCTTCAAGGTAGAGGAAGTATGGCCGGCGGAGCTTATCGCCAAACAACCCGAGCTCAAGGGCAAGACACTGTTCGATGTGCTCTACGCCAACGGTCAGGTCGATCAGTTCCCCAAAGAGCAGAGCAAGGGCGAGTTCAATGACGAGTCCGAGTCCTTCGGTTTTTACGTCCAGAAGGGTCTGTTCGAGGAGTACGCCACTTTCGGCCGTGGCCATGGTCACGATCTGGCGCCGTTCGATCAGTACCATGAGGCGCGCGGTCTGCGCTGGCCGGTAGTGGATGGCAAGGAGACGCTGTGGCGCTATCGCGAAGGGTTCGACCCTTATGTGAAGGCGGGCGAGGGGGTGCGTTTCTACGGCAAGCCCGATGGCCGCGCCGTTATCTTCGCACTGCCTTACGAGCCGGCCGCCGAGGCGCCGGACAAAGAGTACGACATGTGGCTCTCCACCGGTCGTGTGCTGGAGCACTGGCACACAGGCACCATGACCCGTCGGGTGCCCGAGCTCTATCGTGCCTTCCCGGATGCGGTGCTCTTCATGCACCCGGAAGATGCCAAGGCCCGTGGCGTACGCCGTGGCGAAGAGGTGATCGTCTCCTCTCGCCGTGGCGAGGTGAAGACACGGGTCGAGACCCGTGGTCGCAACCGTCCGCCCAAAGGCCTGGTGTTCATGCCCTTCTTTGACGCAAGCCAGCTGGTCAACAAGTTGACCCTGGATGCGACGGATCCGCTCTCCAAAGAGACGGATTACAAGAAGTGCGCCGTCAAGGTCGTCAAGGCGTAAGGCGGGGAGCGCGAGATGAGTCGTAGTCGCCGCCAGTTTCTGGCCGACATGGCCAAGGGGGCCTGCGGTGTGGGCCTGCTTGGTGTCGGTCTGGGCGGAATGGCGCGTCAGCAGGCAGCGGCGGTGCCCGCCCAGGCACTGCGTCCGCCGGCAGCCCTCGACGAGGCCGAGTTCCTCAGTGCCTGCGTGCGCTGCGGGCTCTGCGTCGACGCCTGTCCCTACGACACCCTCAAGCTTGCCCGGCTGTTTGAACCTGTCACCACGGGCACCCCTTATTTCCAGGCGCGCGCCGTGCCATGCGAGATGTGTGACGACATCCCCTGCGTGGTGGCCTGCCCAAGCGGAGCCCTGGATCAGGGGATGACCGACATCGATCAGGCACGAATGGGGGTGGCTGTGCTCATCGATCATGAGACCTGCCTCAACTATCTGGGTCTGCGCTGCGATGTTTGCTACCGGGTCTGTCCCTTGATTGACAAGGCCATCTCGCTCGAACTGGTGCGCAACCCGCGCACCGGCAAACACGCCATGTTTTTGCCGACGGTGCACAGCGACATCTGCACCGGTTGTGGCAAGTGCGAGCATGCCTGCGTGCTGGAGGAGTCCGCCATCAAGGTGGTGCCGCGCCAGCTCGCCAAAGGGGAGCTTGGCCATCACTACCGGCTCGGCTGGGAAGAGAAGCGCAAAGCGGGCAAGTCACTCATCGGTGAGCGGCTCACACTGCCGACCCGTAAACCGGAGGGGTTATGAGTCGTTATCCGGGAGCAGAGGCAAGGGTGCGACTGGGCTGGTGGCGGTCACACCGCTTCCTGTTGCTGCGTCGTCTGACCCAGTTCAGCGTGCTGGGGTTCTTCCTGCTGGGGCCGCTGGCGGGTGTCTGGATCCTCAAGGGCAACCTCTCCAGCTCGCTGTTGCTGGAAACGGTGCCGCTGAGCGATCCCTTGACCCTGCTGCAGTCGGTGGCGGCGGGTCATTGGCCCATCACCACCCTCTGGATCGGGGCTGTCATTGTGCTCTTGGGGTACTGGCTGGTCGGGGGGCGGGTGTTCTGCTCCTGGGTCTGTCCGGTCAACCTCGTCACGGATGCCGCCGCCTGGGCCAGGGCCAGACTTGGCCTCAAGGGCAATGGCCAGTTCAGTCGCAATACGCGCTACTGGTTGCTGGCCATGGTGCTGGTGGCCCCGGCCATTGCGGGCGTGCTGGTGTGGGAGCTGGTCAATCCGGTGTCCCTGGCCATGCGCGGTCTGCTGTTTGGGATGGGGGCTGGCTGGGCACTGTTGGCGATGATCTTCCTGTTCGACTTGTTCGTGGTGGAGCGGGGCTGGTGTGGTCATCTCTGTCCTGTGGGGGCCTTCTACGCCCTGATAAACCGGGTCGGGTTTATCAAAATTTCTGCCAAGGGACGCGAGCGGTGCAGCAACTGCATGGATTGTTATGCGGTCTGCCCGGAGCGCCCCATTCTGCGCGGCCCCGTTCACGGTGCCAAGCGTGGTCACGGGCCCCTGATTGCGGCTCAAGAGTGTACCAACTGCGGCCGTTGCATTGATGTCTGCGCGGAGCAAGTTTTTGAAATCACTGTAGGTTTTGCCGTCAAGGCAGAGAAAATGTCGGAGAACACATAATGAAAAAGCTGATTGGAGCAATGCTGGCCTGCCTGATGGCGGGTTCCTTGATGGCCGCCATCCCCGAGATCACCAATAGCACAGGGGGGATCAAATCCGAGCGGGGGAGCACGGATCTCACCACGGAGGCTGAAGCCGCCCCTTTGAAGAACTTTCGCAAGGACGGGGATCTCTACGATCGCCAGTACATGCATCAGCCGCCGCTGATCCCCCACGATGTTCGCAACTATGAAGTGGACACCAAGGTCAACAAGTGTCTGGCCTGTCACAGCTTCAAGAATGCCAGCAAGATGAAGGCCCCCAAGATCAGTCCCACTCACTTTGAGACCCGTGACGGCATGACCCTGGGTGAAGTGTCGCCGCGTCGCTACTTCTGCCTGCAGTGCCACGTACCGCAAGCGGATGCCAAGCCGCTGGTGGAAAATACCTTTAAACCGGTTGAAGCACTGAACTGAGGAGTTCGCAGATGACATTATTCGGCGTTGTTCAGCGAGTCTGGAACACCTTTAACACTCCAGTGAACGAAGCACTGAACTGAGGAACCCATAGATGAAATTACCCGGCTTTATCCAGCGTCTGTGGACCACGTTCAAGTCACCGTCAAAGGCGGCACTCTGGGTGCTGCTGCTGATGGGCTTTTTCGGTGGCGTCATCTTCTGGGGCGGCTTCAACACCGCCATGGAGGCTTCCAATACCGAGAAGTTCTGTGTCGGTTGCCACGAGATGAAAGACAACGTGTTCGTGGAGTACCGCGACACCATTCACTATGCCAACCGTTCCGGTGTGCGGGCCAGTTGCCCGGATTGCCACGTGCCTCACGAGTGGACCTACAAGATCATTCGCAAGGTACAGGCCTCGAAAGAGCTGTGGGGCATGTTGACTGGCAAGGTGGATACCCGCGAGAAGTTCGAGTCGCACCGGCGCGAAATGGCCGAGCGGGAGTGGCAACGCATGAAGGATACAGACTCGAGGGAGTGCCGCAATTGCCATAACTTCGAGTACATGGACTTCTCTTTGCAAGGCAAGCGGGGTGCCCAGATGCACTCCACCAGTCTGGCCAGTGGCGAGAACACCTGCATCGACTGTCACAAGGGCATAGCTCACCAATTGCCTGACATGACGGGGGTCAAGGGCTTTTAAGCCATCTTGAACAGACCGGGGTTGTCCGGTCTGTTCATATTCCCGCCAGCCAGCTTGAAACGGTATTTGTGCCTCCTTTAAATCCCCCCTCTTGCGCGAGTTTTGGTAGAATCGGGCCGCCGTGAGTCGCAGGGAGTGAGCGGGTGGTCAAGGTTATGCCCGAGCAGGCACTGGCCATCCCGAGAGCAGGTACCGCAAGCCGGGATCCTGACCACTCTCTTCTTCTCTTTTCTCACGGTCTTTTGCTATCAGGAGCTGCCCATGGGACAGAAAAACAGCGCATTCATTCCTCTCAAGATCGCCGTGTTGACGGTCTCCGACAGTCGTACCAGTGCCAATGACAGTTCGGGTGATTATCTGGTGTCTGCCGTGACAGAAGCAGGTCACCAGCTGGCCGATCGTGCCCTGCTCGCCGACAACCTTTATCAGGTTCGTTCCCGGGTCAGCCAGTGGATTGCCGATGAAACCATACAGGTGGTGCTGATCAATGGCGGCACGGGTTTTACCGATCAGAACTGGGTGCCGGAGGCGGTCGGCGTACTGTTCGATCGCACCGTCAAGGGCTTTGGCGAGTTGTTCCGCCAGCTCTCGTTTGCCGAAATCGAAGGGGCGGCCATGCAGAGCCGTGCCCTGGCCGGGCTCGCCAACCGTACTCTGGTCTGCTGCCTGCCCGGTTCTCCCGGTGCTTGCCAGCTCGGCTGGGAGCAGCTTATCCGGGATCAGCTCGATGCCCGTACCCAGCCCTGCAACTTCGTGGCCCATCTCTGAGTCGCGAGTCATTGATCCCAACACTATGTCAGCCTTAAAGGGGAGCGTGATGAACCTGACCCATCTCAACCAAAGCGGCGAAGCCCACATGGTGGACGTGACCGACAAGCAGGTCACCGAACGTGAGGCCCGCGCCGAGGCCTTCGTCGCCATGGCATCTGACACCCTGGCCCTGATCCTGAGCGGTCAGCACCACAAGGGTGACGTGTTCGCTACCGCCCGCATCGCCGGCATCATGGCGGCCAAGAAGACCTCGGATCTTATCCCGCTCTGCCATCCGCTGGCATTGACCAGGGTCGAGGTGGAGATAGTGCCGTTGCCTGAGCAAAACAGGGTTCATATCCGCACCCTCTGCAAACTCTCCGGCAAGACAGGGGTGGAGATGGAGGCACTGACGGCCGCATCGGTTGCAGCGCTGACCATCTATGACATGTGCAAGGCGGTGCAAAAGGACATGGTGATCGAACAGGTTCGACTGGTGGAGAAAAAGGGCGGCAAGTCCGGCCACTTTCAGTTGGGATCGAATGCAGGAGATAACGCATGATCAAGGTACTGTTTTTTGCGCAAGTAAGAGAGCTGGTAGCGTGTGACGAGCTGAGCCTGCCCTGCGACTACGCCACCGCCGAACAACTGCGCGCGGCGCTTTGTGAGCGCGGCGACAAGTGGGCGCTGGCGCTGGAGGCTGGCAAACTGCTGGTGGCGGTCAACCAGACCCTGGTGCCCCTCGACACGCCCCTCAATGATGGCGATGAAGTGGCCTTTTTCCCGCCGGTGACCGGAGGCTGACGATGAGCGACGCAACCATCACAGATCGCATTCTGGTGCAGCGGGCCGATTTCTCGCTGGCGGACGAATATGCCCGCCTCGCCACCCGCGCTGACAGTGGCGCCATTGTCACTTTCGTTGGCAAGGTGCGCGACTTCAATCAGGGGGAGGAGGTGAAGGGGCTGGCCCTCGAGCACTACCCCGGCATGACCGAGAAGGCGCTGGCCGATATCGTGCAAGAGGCCCGTCGCCGCTGGCCGTTGCAGGAGTGTACCCTGATCCACCGTATCGGCGAGCTGTGGCTTGGCGATCAAATCGTGCTGGTGGCGGTGAGCAGCGCCCACCGCGACGCCGCTTTTGATGCTTGTCACTTCATCATGGATTTCTTGAAAACCCGGGCGCCGTTCTGGAAAAAAGAGCTGACCGCCGAGGGTGTGCAACGCTGGGTCGAGGCCAAGGATAGCGACAACGCCGCCGCCGCCCGCTGGCAAGCCTGACCTGTTCATCATGAGGGGCGCAGGTTCAACGGGAACCACGGCCCCGCTTCGGGGCGCGGATGTTCGGGCCTCATCAGGAGAAAGGGAATGAAACCGCTGTTATCTGTTGTCATCGCAGGGGTCTGCGCCGCCACCTTGCATATCGGTGCCGTGCAGGCCGATGAAGTGAAGGTAGCTGTGGCTGCCAACTTCAAGGGCACCATGGAGCGCATCGGCAAGGCGTTCACGGCCAAGACCGGCCATACCCTGGCCATCTCGTCTGCCGCCACCGGGGTGCTCTACACCCAGATCAGTCACGGCGCGCCGTTCGATCTCTTCCTCTCCGCTGATGTGGCCACCCCTCAAAAACTGGAGGCAGAGGGCAAGGGGAGCGATCGCTTCACCTACGCCATCGGTCAGCTGGGACTGTGGAAGAAGGGGGGGCCTGCTCCTGACGAGGCGACCCTGCGCAGCTGGAAAGGCAACCTTGCCATCGCCAATGCCCGCACAGCTCCCTATGGCGCTGCCGCCATGGCGACCCTCACCCATCTCAAGATCGATCCCAAGCAGTACCGGCTGCTGACCGGCGCCAACATCGGCCAGACCTGGCAGTTTGTCGATACCGGCAATGCCGAGCTGGGCTTCGTGGCCTGGGCCAATCTGGTGGAAGCGGGCAAGACCGGCGAAGCCTGGGCTGTGCCTGCCAACTTCTATCCCGCCATCGAGCAGCAGGGGCTGGTATTGAAGGAAGGGGCCGCGGTGGAGGCGCTGGTCGCCTGGCTCAAGGGGCCGGGTCAGGCGCAGATCAAGGCCGCGGGCTATGCCCTGCCCCGATAAGGACATGGGGCTGACGCGATACCCTGAGTGGTCGGCCTTAGGGTCGGCCACTCTTTGCAATGAGGATGGACACCATGCCGTTGGCTGCATTCAACCGGGAGCCTGACGATGAGTAGATATCTGTTGGCGATGACCTGCCTGACTCAGGATCAGGTCTACTGGGAGTGCGGCTCATTTGCAATGTCTGGTGCTGAGCCTGGCGTTGGGAGTGAGTCCGATGAGTGAAGGGGATCTGCTGGCGATCTGGCTCACCCTCAAGCTGGCAGCCTGTACCACCGGCATATTATTGCTGCTGTCGCCGCCGCTGGCCTGGTGGTTGTCCCGCAGCCAGCACAGATTGCGGCCGCTGGTGGAGGCCTTGGTGGCCTTGCCGCTGGTGCTGCCCCCCACAGTGCTGGGTTTTTATCTGTTGCTCGCCTTCTCCCCTGAATATGGCTTTGGTGCCTGGTGGCGTGACACCTTCGGCGCCCCGCTTGCCTTCAGTTTTCTTGGCCTGCTGTTCGCCTCCATCCTCTATTCGCTGCCGTTCGTGGTACAGCCGCTCACCTCCGCCTTCGTCAACATGGGTAACAAGGAGCTGGAAGCCGCCGCCACCCTGGGGCTGGGGCCGGTTGAGCGCTTCTTCCACATTATTTTGCCGATGACCCTGCCCAGCTTCGTGATGGCGGCGGCCCTCGGCTTTGCCCACACCCTGGGGGAGTTTGGCGTGGTGCTGATGATTGGCGGCAATATCCCTGGGGAGACGCAAGTGCTCTCCATCGCCCTGTTTGATCACGTGGAGGCGATGGATTACCAGAACGCCCATATTCTGGCGGGGGGCTTGATGGGCTTCTCGCTGGTGATGCTGGTGCTGGTCTACGGGGTGTTGCAGCGCAGGCAACGGAGACTGTTCGGATGAACCAGCCAGCCAATATGTCGCAGGGCAACGCCTTGTACCGCCATCCCTTGCAACTTGAGGCCCGGCGCGAGTTTGGTCCCTTTACCCTCGATTGTGCACTGACCCTGGAGCTGGGGGGCATTCTCGGTCTGTTTGGCCCCTCCGGCTGCGGCAAGAGCACCCTGCTGCGCATCCTCGCCGGGCTCGATCGTCAAAGCGGGGATCGCTTGTGGTGGGGCGATCGGGAGTGCGCTGAACTGCTGCCCGAAGCACGCCGTATCGGGCTGGTGTTTCAGGATTCGCGCCTCTTCCCCCATCTGACGGTGCTCGGCAATTTGCAACTGGCGGCCCGCAAGGGGCGAGGACGCTGGCAGCCCGAGGCGCTGGCGGCGCGGCTCGGCTTTGCCGATCTGATGGCGCAGCCTGCTCATGCGCTTTCTGGTGGTCAACGCCAACGTGTAGCATTGGGGCGGGCGCTGCTGGCCGAGCCCGATCTGCTGCTGCTCGATGAGCCCTTCTCGGCGCTGGACAGCCGCAGCCGCATCCATCAGGCCCACGTGCTCAAGGGGTTGCAGCGCGAAAGCGGCGTCCCCATGATCTTCGTCAGCCACGCCATGGAGGAGGTGAGCCTGCTCTGCGATCAGCTGGTGCTGCTGGAAGGTGGCAGGGTGGAAGCGCAAGGCAGGCCGAGCGAGATCTTTGCCCGCACGGATCTGTCGCTCGCCAGTCGCGACGATGCCGGTGTGATGTTGGATGCCACCCTGGCCCACTACGATGACGACGAGCAGATGGCGACCCTGCAGCTCGGCGAGCAGACATTGCGGGTCACCATGAACCGGATGCCGGACGAGAGTGGCCCCTTGCAGATCAAGGTGGCGGGGCGGGATGTGGTGATCGCCACGGCGCCTATCGAGCACTCCAGTCTCTCCAACTGTCTCACCACCCGTTTGATGGCGGTGCGCGAGGTGCGCCCCGGCCAGACCCTGTTGCAGTTGGCGCTGGGTGAGCAGATACTGCTGGCCCGGATCACCAGTCGCTCCGCCACCCGTCTGGCGCTGGCGCCGGAGCAGCAGATATACGCCTATATCAAGGCGGTCAGTCTGGTCAGTGAAGGTTGAATGGGTGGTGATCTGATACATTGTGGTGCGGCATACCCGGCTAGCGCAGAGGATATGCCCGCAAGCTGGCTGGTGACTATCGGGATAAACAGGGCATGGTTCAGGCAATGAGTCGAGAGGCGATGAACTGATGCGTCGCAATCAGGTAATGAAATCCAATGGTCTTGCCCTGCGCAGTGCGGGGGAGGGCCCCTTGCTGTTGCTGTTGCACGGGCTTGGCTCTTCCAGCCTCGACTGGCAGGCGCAGATAGAGCGTTTTTCCGAACACTACCGGGTGGTGGCGCTGGACTTGCGCGGCCACGGCCAGAGCATGCAGGAGGGACCGTTCGACGTGGCGACCCTGGCGGCCGACGTGGTGAACTGGCTTGATGAACAGCCTGAGCCCGCCTGGGTGGTGGGATTGTCGCTGGGGGCCATGGTGGCGCTGGAGCTGGCCTTGCAACTGCCGCACAAGGTGCGAGGTCTGGTGCTGGTCAACGGCTTTAGCGAGTTTTTGCTGGAGACCCCCAAGGAGCAGGAACGCTACGCCCAGCGCCTCAAGTGGCTGCGCTGGTTTGGCATGCGCCCTCTTGCCTGGTGGCTGGGGCGCGAGCTCTTCCCAGGGCCCGATCTCGCCCAGGTGCGCCACACTTTTCGGCTGCGCTTCGTGCGCAGCAACAAAAAGAAGACCTATCGGGCGCTGCTCGATGCGCTGCCCGGCTGGTCGGTACGCGCACGGCTTGGCACCATCTGGCAGCCGGTGGCCATCATCTCCACCAGTCACGACTACCTGCCGCTCGCCAAACGGGTGGAGCAGTTCGCCGCCCTGCCTAACGCCAGTATTCATACCCCCAATGGCCACCATGCCTGGCCGGCAGAAGATCCCTCTGGGTTCAATCACCTGCTGCAGCGGATCCTCTCGACCCATTGAACAGATCCTGCCAGAAAGCAAAAAGCCGAACCTGCAGGTTCGGCTTTTTTGTGGGTATCAACCGGGTTCAAGGGTGAGAGCAGACCGGGCAGTCGGGGCGTTTTGGCAGCTTCATCTCGCGGAAGGTGCCAGTGAGGCCGTCGATCATCAGGAGGCGGCCGCTGTAACTGCGGCCCATCCCCGCCAGCAGCTTGATGGCCTCCAGCGCTTGCAGGCTGCCGACCAGTCCGACCACGGGGGCGAGCACCCCCGCTTCGACGCAGGTCAGCGCTTGCTCGCCAAACAGGGCGCTGAGGCAGGCGTAACAGGGTTCACTCTCCTGCCAGGTAAAGCTGCACAACTGCCCTTCGAGCCGGATGGCGGCACCACTGACCAACGGTACCCCGTGTTTGCACGCGTATTGGTTGAGCAGATTGCGGATGGCCAGGTTGTCGGTGCAATCCAATACCAGCTGGTGCCGGGGCAACAGAGCATCGAGCAGTGCTTCGTCGGCAACCGCGGCGTGAGTCTCTACTTTGAGCCAGGGAGTGAGGGCGCGCAGCGCCTCTGCCGCTGACGCCACCTTGAGCTGGCCAATGCGCGCATCCGTGTGCAGCACCTGGCGTTGCAGGTTGGAGAGTTCCACCTTGTCAAAATCCACCAGGGTGAGCTGGCCGACCCCAGCCACCGCCAGATACTGGCTGGCGGCGCAGCCCAGGCCCCCCGCGCCAATGACCAGCACGCTGGCCTGTTTGAGCGCCTCCTGCCCCTCGAAGTCGAAGGATTTGAGCACTATCTGGCGGTTGTAGCGCAAGAGTTCTGCGTCAGAGAGAATGTCGCTCACAACAGCAAGCTCCCGAACGGCTCGACGGTGACGGTTTCCCCTGCAGCCACCTTGCCCCGCTCACGCTCCAGCACTATGTAGCAGTTGGCGTGGGACAATGAACTGAACACGGCGGAATCCTGGGAGCCTGTGCTGCGCACTTCGAGGCCGTCTGGCCCCTGGCTCAGAATGCCGCGCTGAAAATCGAGCCGACCCGGGGCTTTCTTGAGGGGCTCGGCAGCGATGGCCCGCAGTTGCAGCGGACGCTCGAATTGCTGGCCGGCCAGCTTGGCCAGTGCCGGTTGCACCAGCTGATCGAAAGTGACCATGGCAGAGACAGGATTGCCCGGCAGGCCAAAGAACCAGGCGCGGGGCAGGCGGCCGAAGGCGAATGGTTTGCCCGGCTTGATGGCCAGTTTCCAGAAGCCGATCTCGCCGAGCTCCTCCAGCAACTGCTTGGTGAAATCTGCTTCACCGACCGACACGCCACCCGTGGTGATGAGGGCATCGGCCTCGCTGTCGGCCCGCAGGAAGGCGGCGCGAAGGGCGGCAGGGTCGTCCGGTATGATGCCAAGGTCGAGGCACTCACAGCCAAGGCGCGCCAGCATAGCCTTGACCCCGTAGCGGTTGGAGTCATAGATGTCGCCGTGGGCGAGCGGGGTACCGACCGGCTTGAGCTCGTCCCCCGTGCTGAAGATGGCGACTTTTAGCGGGCGGCGCACCGGCACGGTGGCGATGCCCAAGGAGGCCAGCAGTGGCAGTTCTCGCGGGGTGAGGCGGCAACCTGCACTCAGTACGCTGGCCCCCTCGCGAATGTCTTCCCCGCAGCGGCGGATATTCTGGCCCGGGGTGGGCGGCACCAGAAAGGTGATCTGGTTGCCGTCGGCCTGCGTTTCTTCCTGCATCACCACAGCGTCTGTGCCCACGGGTATCGGAGCACCGGTCATGATCCGCACACAGTGACCGGCGGGCCACTCCCCCTGATAGGGCTGACCGGCAAACGCCTTGCCTGCCATGGTGAGCGGAGTGCCGGTAGCCAGATCCGCCAGCCGTACTGCGTAACCGTCCATGGCCGCGTTGTCGAAGGGAGGCACTGACAGAGGGGAGGCGATATCGCCAGCGATCACGCGGCCAAGGGCGTGGGGCAGGGGAACTTGCTCTGTGTCGCAGCAGCAGGCGAGTTGGTCCAGCATCCCTTGCAGGGCATCGCTCAGGGGGAGTAGTCCGCTGGTATCAAATCCCATCGTCATTACCTCTTTGGTGTGGTTGAGGGCAGATTATCCCAAAAATCAGTGTGGATGGGCAGGCTTATCAAGGGCTGGCACCAGGTTGCCTGACACAGGGTGGTGGTGGAATGGCGGCGGAATAGAGATTGTTTGTCGCAATCCTCCCCGTATGGGGTGGGTCATCAAGGGGTAAAACCCGACGGATTGGCATAAAGTCAGGAGACGGACTTGAGTTAGCTTGAATTATGGCAATAATCGCCGTTTACTATTGCGCCACAACAAAGTGCCGCCACAGACAAGGTGGCCATTACAGTCCCTGAGCGTGGGAGAGGAACAAGATGACGAGCTTAAGCCAGGAAGCCCTGTTGGTCAGGGCAGCCCTCGAGGCCGAGGGCCTCGAGACACCTCTGGTGGCCAATGCGTTGAATGGTCAGCAGAAGAAGGAGAAGATCGAAGGCCACATGCGCGCCATCATGGAGACGCTGGGGCTGGATCTGACCGATGACAGTCTGGCGGAGACGCCGCACCGCATCGCCAAGATGTACGTGAACGAGATCTTCTCAGGCCTCGATTACACCACCTTTCCCAAGGTGACTGTGATCGAGAACAAGATGAAGGTGGACGAGATGATCATGGTGCGGGACATCAGCCTCACCAGCACCTGCGAACACCACTTCGTCACCATAGACGGGCTGGCCCATGTGGCCTATATCCCCCGTGGCAAGGTGATCGGGCTGTCGAAGATCAACCGCATAGTGCAGTTCTTCGCCCGCCGTCCCCAGGTGCAGGAGCGCCTCACCCAGCAGATCCTGCTGGCGTTGCAGACCCTGCTCGGCACCAAGGATGTGGCCATCAGCATCAAGGCGACCCACTTCTGCGTGAAGGCACGGGGCGTGATGGATTCCACCTCCTACACCACCACCACCTCCCTCGGTGGTGTGTTCAAGACCCAACCCGATACCCGCGCCGAGTTTCTGGGCGGCTTGAAGGGCTGATCTGTCAGGAGGCATGGCGCCATGGTGGCATGCCTCCTTTCTCCCTCTTCAGCTCATGGGGCCTGTCGGCCATCTCTCCTGTTTCATCCACAAATTTCCTTAAGGGATTGACCAGTGCGGTCGATATACCTCGGTATGGTTCACTTTGGCTCTCTTTTGGGCCCATGTTGAGCCACAAGGGGCGGGCATCTGTGGTTATGTTGGCCGCCGCCATGCCTCCCAGCGGGCCTGAACGGGCTTGTCAGGCAGGCACCCCGCACCCTTGAAAGGTTCTCGCCTCGCTCATGTAAGGATACATATTCATCAGGGCTGGATGAGCCGCCATGGATGGCAGTCACAGGTCCGTGCCGACAGGCGCGGATCAAACGGGCGCTATCTGTTCACTCATATCCAGGACATGCCATGAATACCAGTACCATGACCATAGGCAAGAAGCTCACCGCCGGCTTTGCCGTGCTCGGCCTGATGGTGGCCTTTATCGGCGGCTTCTCGCTGCTCGAGTTCAGCAACATGAACCGGGCCGCCATCGGTTTCACCGACAGCATTTTGCCCGCCGTCAACCGCACCAGTGCCATCGGCGAGAGCATCAGTGATCTGCGTCGCTATGAGCTGGGATTCTTCCTGGTGGCTTCGGATCCGCAGAAAAAAGCGGAGTATCGCAGCGAAACCAGCCGCAGGTTTGAACAGGTCGCCCAGCAACTGGTCGAGCATGACGCCACTATCTGGGCGGAAGATGTGGAAGAGCGCCGCACTTTCGATACCGTCAAGGCTGACTGGGCCCGCTACGCGGCGCTGCACCAGAGGGTGAAGCAGTTGCAGGATAGCAATCAGCTGGCGGCTGCCCAGCAGGTCTTCATGAGCGAGGGGATCCCGCTCTACCTCAACCTGACCAAGTCGGTCAGTGACCTCATTCGCATCAACCATGGCTATGCCAAGGCGTCGCGCAAGGTGGTGGTGGCCGCTTATGACTCCGCCAAGTTGAGCGTCACAGTGTCGCTGCTGGTCGGTCTGGTGCTGGTGGTCGGCCTCTCTGTGGTGCTGACCCGTCAAATCCGGGATCCGCTCATCATGCTGGCCCGTCAGGCTCAGCGCATTGCCAACGGCGATCTGGGCAAGGGAGAGTTGCAGGAGTGGATCCAGGACAACCGCTTCAACCGCGACGAGCTGGGTCAACTGGGCTCGGCCCTCAACCGGATGCAAAACGCGCTGGCCAATCTGGTGAGCGAAATCGCCGGCTCCGTGAGCCAGCTCAGCAGTGCTGTGGAGGAAGTGAGTGCCATCTCCGAGCAGTCTGCTACCGGCATGGCGCGCCAGCAGAGCGAGGTTTCCCAGGTGGCTACCGCCATGAACGAGATGCAGTCCACCGTCAATGAAGTGGCCCGCAATACCACGGATGCCATGAGTGCGGCCAAGGATGCTTCCCATACCTCGGCCCAGGGCAACCAGGTGGTGCGCAGCGCCATCAGCAGCATCGAGGATGTGTCGGTCAAGATTGAACAGGCGGGCGCCGTGGTGCAGCAGCTGGAGACCGACAGCGCCAACATCAGCATGGTGCTGGACGTTATTCGCGACATCGCCGGCCAGACCAACCTGCTGGCGCTCAACGCCGCCATCGAGGCCGCTCGCGCCGGTGAGCAGGGTCGCGGTTTTGCGGTGGTGGCGGACGAAGTGCGCTCCCTGGCGCAGCGTACCCAGGACTCCACTGCCGAGATCAGCAAGATGATAGAGCTGCTGCAGAGCCGCGCCGCCGAGGCGGGCAGCGCCATGCAGCTGAGCCGTCAGCAGATGCAGGCGAGCGTCGGGTTGGCGCGGGATGCGGGCAGCAGCATAGATACCATCAATGGTGCCGTCACCCAGATCACCGACATGAACACCCTGATCGCCACCGCCACCGAGGAGCAGAATGCGGTGACCGAGGAGCTCAACCGCAGCATAGTCAACATCCACAATGCCGCCGACGAGAACGCCCAGGGGGCGCAGCAGACTGCCCAGGCCTGCGTCGAACTGAGCAAGCTGGCCACCTCGCTGCATCATATGACCCAGCGCTTCACCCTCTGAGTCTTGTTGCCACCCGGCACAGCGCAGAAGGCCCCGCCAATCGGCGGGGCCTTGTTGTTTGTCATCGCCCCCCCTGTGCCCGTTTCAACCGGCCCGCCTGCCCCGTCACCTACCGGATGGGGGGATGACAGGCCGGATGTTCGAATTCGCTCACAAATCGGCGATTAATTTCATGCGGGGCCGTTTACGACCTGTTTGCGAGCCCGTATCCCGTATAATGCCCCCTGTTTTGGCTCAAGAGACCCACCATCCGCCATGTTCCGTTCCATCAAGTATCAAGTCATGTTCTTTGCGGGTTGCATCCTGCTGACCACCGTCCTCAGCGTGGTGGGTTACAGCTATGTTTCCCTGGCCAGCATGCAGGAGAAGATCCAGCAGGAGAGCCACGATGCGGCCCACCAGCAGGCCAGGCAGTGGCTGCTGACCCTGGCGGATGGTCAGGCGAGCGAGGTGGCACGCTCCTTCGAACTGGCGCTGGATGCGGCCGAAACCCTGGCGGCACTGCTGGCGGGCAATGTCCATCAGTCCGAGCCTCTCGATCGGGACGAGGTCACGGCCCTGCTCAAGGACATCGGGGATCGCAACCCGGATTTCCTCAGCATCTACAGTGGCTGGGAGGCGGATCGTTTCGACGGTCAGGATGCGCTCCATACCGGTGATGGCCGGCATAGCCAGGCATCGGGCAACTTCGCCCCCTACTGGAGCCGCGGCCCGGCCGGTTTTGACCTCAAACCCCTGGGGGATTTCTACAGCAAGACGCCGAGCGCGACCGGGATCCGGGCCTCCGAGTGGTATCTCTGCCCGCAGGAGAGCAAGGCAAGCTGCGCCGTCGACCCCTCCGTCTACCAGGTCAACGGTCAGCCCACCCTGCTCACCTCCTTCGTGGTGCCTGTGCTGAACGGGGATCAATACCTCGGCATGGTGGGCATCGACTACTCCCTCAACTACCTGCAACGGCTGGCCGCTGACATCAGCCGACGGGTATTCGACGGGCAGGGCAGGGTGCGCATCATCAGCCCCATGGGCATCATCGCCGCCGACTCCCGCGATGGCGACGGGGTAGGGCAGCGCTTGCAGGATCCATCCTTGCTGGCCCAGTTGCAACGCGGCGAGAGGGGCAGCGACGAGCATGCCGATGGCTTGAGGGTCTTCGCACCCATCAGCCTCAACAAGGTCACACAGGCCTGGGGGATCGCCATCGAGGTGCCGGGCAGCGCCCTCTATGCCGAGTACGAGCGGATGGCGCAGGCCCGTGCCGAGGCCTTTGGCAAGGGGGTCTGGACCCAGCTGATGGTGGGCATCCTGGTGGCGGGTATAGGTCTGGTCGGACTCGCTTTCGCGGCAGGGTCCATCTCCCGGCCGGTGCAGGAGACGGCTCGCATGGTGGCGCGTCTCTCCAGCGCCGGAGGGGATCTGACCCAGCGGCTGACCCAGCACCGGCGCGATGAGACCGGGGTGCTGGCGGAGGGGATCAACCAGTTCGTCGCGACCGTGCAGGGCATAGTGACCGACACCGCCACCAGCGTGCACGAGTTGCAGCAGGCGGCGGTGAACTCGGCCAGGCCGGCCCAGCAGGGGCTGGCGAACAGCCATCACCAGCTGGAGCAGGTCGAGCTGGTGGCCACGGCCATCCATGAAATGTCATCAACCGCAGACTCCGTCTCCAGCAGCGCCCAGATCACGGCCCAGGCGGTGGATGAGACCCGTCATGCGGTGCACAAGGGTCAGCAGGTGGTGAGCGCCTCTGCCAACGGCATCCGCCAGTTGAGTGCCCAGGTTAGCGAGGTGTCGGACAGGATCACCGCCTTGCAGCAGCAGGGGGTGCAGATTGGCAGCATCCTGGATGTGATCCGGACCATCTCTGAGCAGACCAACCTGCTGGCGCTAAACGCAGCCATCGAGGCGGCACGGGCCGGTGAACATGGTCGCGGTTTCGCCGTGGTGGCCGACGAGGTGCGTACCCTGGCATCCAAGACCCGGGCCTCGACCCAGGAGATCCAGCTGATGATAGACAGGCTGCGGGATACCACGCGCGCCGCGGTCGACACCATGACAGAGGGACGCCAGTTGAGCAGCCTGGCGCTGCGTGATGCCGAGCAGGCGGTAAGCGAGCTGGCGACCATAGTGCAGGCCGCCGACCGTATCCAGGACATGGCGACCCAGATTGCGAGCGCCGCCGAGCAGCAATCCAAGGTGAGCGAGGAGATTAACCAGAACGTCAGCAACATCCACGAGCTGGCGAGCGCCTCCACCCGGGTGGCCCGGGAGCAGGATGCCCAGAGCCGGCAGATGCACGGGTTGACCGAGACGGTCATGAGCAAGCTGGGACGCTTCCACTACTGATGGCGTTCTGATATGCACAACAAGGCCCCGCCAATCGGCGGGGCCTTGTTGTTGATGGCGGGTCTGTTGATGTCAGAGTCGATTAGCGCCGCGTACGGTCGGCGCCAGACTGCTTGTCCGATCATGTGGCGCAATCGGGCTATCTCGCCGTCAGGCGCTCAGGGAGGGCAGGCTGCCAGCCTGCACGTCAGCTCAGGCCGACAATCTCCCCGTCATCGTCGATGTCCATATGGCGTTCAGGGAGGGCAGGCTGCCAGCCTGCGCGTCAGCTCAGGCCGACAATCTCCCCGTCATCGTCGATGTCGATATGGCGATAGGCCGGCAGACTGCCCAGGCCCGGCATGGTCATGATGGGGCCCGCCAGGGCATAGACGAAGCCTGCCCCCGCGCAGAGTTTCACCTCCTCGATGGGCACCTCGAAGTCCGTCGGCACGCCCTTCCTGGCCGGGTCATGGCTGATGGAGAGCGGCGTCTTGGCCATGCAGACGGGCAGGTGATCCTGGCCCTCTGCCGAGAGTCTGGCCAGTTGCTGGCGCGCCTTGTCCGAGAGGGTGATGCCCCGGCCGCCATAGCCGCACTCCACCAGGGTGGCGAGCTTGGCGGCAAGGCTCATCTCATCGGGGTAGAGCAGCCTGACCTCACTGGGCTGCTTGCAGGCCGCCACCACGGCGTGAGCCAGATCCACCGCACCCGCGCCACCGTCAGTGAAGGCCCGGGAGAGGGCGACACCACAGGCACCGGCCTGGCGCGCCGCCGCCTCCAGCAGGGCCAGCTCGGCATCGCTGTCGGTGGGGAAGCGGTTGATGGCGACCACCACGGGCACCCCGTAACGGCGGGCGTTGTGAATATGCCAGGCGAGGTTGGCGCACCCCGCTGTCAGGGTGGGCAGATCTTCCCCTTGCAGGCTGGCCGGCAGCGGCTGGCCCGGCCGGATGTCGAGCAGGCCGCTGTTGGCCTTGAGGCCGCGCACCGTGGCCACCAGCACCACGCAGGCGGGGGCGAGGCCGGACTGGCGATACTTGATGTTGAAGAACTTCTCCAGCCCCATGTCGGAGCCAAAACCCGCCTCGGTCACCACATAGTCGGCAAGACCCAGCCCCATGCGATCGGCGATGACGGAGGAGTTGCCGTGGGCGATGTTGGCAAAGGGGCCGGCGTGGACCAGCACAGGGGTCTGCTCCGTGGTCTGCATCAGGGTGGGCTTGAGGGCCTCTTTGAGCAGCACCGTCATGGCCCCCGCCACTTCCAGCTGCTCGGCGGTGATGGGCTTGCCGCGATGGTCGAGGGCGAGCTGGATGCGGCCGATACGCGCGCGCAAGTCCTTGAGATCCCTGGCCAGCGCCAGAATGGCCATCAGCTCGGAGGCGGCGGTGATGACGAAGCGATCGGGGCGCTCGACACCATCGGCAGCACCGCCCTGGCCGAGGGTGAGGTGGCGAAGCGCCCGGTCGTTCATGTCCAGGGTGCGGGGCCAGAGGATGTTGGCCGGGTCGATATCGAGCCGCGCCAGACCGGTTCTGGCGCTGAACTGGTCACCGAGTTTGCGTTCATGGAACAGGCGGGCATCGAGGGCGGCAGAGGCCAGGTTGTGGGCGGCGGTGAGAGCGTGAAAATCCCCGGTGAGGTGCAGGTTCATCTCCTCCATCGGCACCACCTGGGCCATACCGCCCCCGGCGGCGCCCCCCTTGACCCCGAATACGGGACCTAGGCTCGGCTGGCGAATGGTGGCGATGCTGGGCTGGCCGATGTGGTTGAGCCCCATGGAGAGGCCGATCGTAGTGACTGTCTTGCCCTCCCCAAGGGGGGTGGGCGTGATGGCGCTCACCAGCACCAGCTTGCCGGGCTCGCGGGCGGGGGCGTGATGGAGCCGCGCGAGGTCGAGTTTGCTCTTGTAATGGCCATGGGGGTGGAGATGGGCGGCCGCTATGCCGAGCTGTGCTGCCACCTCGGCGATGGGCAGGCGGGGGGACTGGCGGGAGATCTCGATATCGCTTAGCATCAGCACCTCGTTGGCATGTCAGGTCAAATATGCGGCGAAGTCTAGAGGAATCAACAGGGTAATCCAATGAGCAATACTATTTTATCCGGCAGTCGTGAGCCCCATCAAAGCCCCATCCTGCTGGATCTCAACGCCCTCTATCACCCGCCCAAACGGCCCCTCACCGCCCTTGGCATCGTCAGCGCCTTCATCCCGCTCTTTGGTTACGGCTGGCAGGCGATGACCCAGGATCCCGAGACCCACTTTCGCCACGAGCTCGGCAAGCGCATCAACAAGCACAAGAGCGACGAGGCAAACCTCGCCCTGATGATGCAGTTGGCGGCCATGCTGGATTGCCACTGCCTGCACGTCACCCTGCCCTATGCGCTGGGGGAGGCCGAGCTCGCCGCCTTGCGCCAGCGTCTGCCACGCTGGCAGATGAGCCAGCAGGATCACCTGCTGGTGGCCGAGCTGATGCCCACCCCCTGAGCCCGGGCTCAGCTCTCCCTGTCCCAGTAGTGGGGCGCCAGATAGCGCTCCTGCACGAATTCGATGAAGCAGCGCACCTTGGCCGACACGAAACGGCGGTGCGGGTAGAGGGCATAGAGACCCACCTGCCCCTTCTCCCACTCCGGCAGCAAGGGGACCAGCTCCCCCGAACGCAGCGCATCCCCGACGATGAAGGTGGGCTGCAAGATAATGCCCTGATGATCGCAGGCGGCCCGGGTCAGGGCCACGCCATTGTTGGCCCGAAGCGGCCCCTGCGGGCGCACGCTCAGCTGTTCTCCTCCCTGCTTGAAGATCCAGTCAGGCTGGGTCAGGGTATAGATGAGGCAGTCGTGCTGCTTGAGATCCTCGGGGCTGTTCGGGGTGCCCCTGCGGGCCAGATAGGTGGGGCTGGCACACACCTCCAACTTCATCATGGCCAGCGGCTTGGCGACCAGAGAGGAGTCCGGCAGGTTGCCGATGCGCAGCGCCAGATCGAATCCCTCTTCCACCAGAGCCACCCGCCGGTCGCTGTACTCTATTTCCAGTTTCAGATCCGGGAAGCGTTCACGAAACAGCGGCAGGGCAGGGGAGAGATGCAGGTAGCCAAAGTCCATCGGCACGGACAGCTTGAGGGTGCCCTGGGGCTGCTGGTTGTTGCGGGTGAGCTGGCTGTGGGTCTCTTCCAGCTCTGCCAGCAGGGCCTGGGAGCGCTGGTAGTAGAACTGTCCCGCCTCAGTGGGGTTGACCTGACGGGTGGTGCGCGACAACAAGCGGGTGGAGAGGGACTCCTCCAGTTGCTGCATCAGCTTGGAGGTCATGGCGACCGAGATGCCGAGCTGGTTGGCGGCCTTGGTAAAACTCTGACATTCAACCACCTTGATGAAGGTGCGCATGGCGGCTATCTGGTCCATCTTTCACTCTCAGTTGATAATTATTTTAATAAATCGCTGATTATCTATTCCGATATGGAGGTTAGCATCTTGGTTGTTGTTGTGAACCCCCAATATGAAGGAACGAACGGATGAAAATGACTCAGGCCCTGCTGGCCTCCTGCCTGTTTATGGCGGCTCCCCTGATGGCGGCCGATTACGACGTCGATGCGGCTCACACCACAGTCCAGTTCAAGGTGGGGCACCTCGGCTTCTCCGAGCTGGTAGGCCGTTTCAACACCTTCAGCGGCACCTTCAGCATGGACGATGCCAACCCGGCAGCGGCCAAGGCGAGCTTCGAAATCGACGCCGCCAGCGTGGACTCCAACCATGAAGCCCGCGACAAACACCTGCGCAGCCCCGATTTTCTGGACGTGAAGCAGTATCCCAAGATGACCTTCGTCAGCACAGCGTATGAAGGGACCAAGGAGAAGGGCGTATTGAAAGGTACCCTGACCCTGCACGGCGTTGCCAAGGAAGTGGCGTTTGACCTGGTCAAGATTGGTGAAGGCAAGGATCCCTGGGGCGGCTATCGAAGCGGTTTCAACGCCTCTACCACCATCAAGCGCAGCGACTTTGGCGTGAACTACATGTTGCCGGGTATCCCGGACGAGATGAGCATCAATCTGTTCGTCGAAGGTGTGCGCAAGTAATGGGCGCAGCACTCTTGCTACAAACCCTGGCGGCCCCTTTGCTGTCATGGCGTTGGCCACGACTCGGGTATCTGTGGGGGGCCCTGGCGCTCTGGCTGGTAGGCTGCTTGCTGGGTGGCGTCTATGGGCTGCCGGTCAAGGCGTGGCAGTGGCTGCCACTGGCCTTGCTGGTGCCGGCGATTGCTGCGCAACTGGCGGATAAACGGGCCGGTTTGTTGCTGTTCGCGGGGCTCGGTGCCCTGGTGTGGTGGCAGGGGCTCGCCTCTGTGCTGACCAGTGAACCGCGGATCTGGCTGGCGCTGCTGCCTGCCATCGTCTGGGTTGGCTGGGCTGATCTGCGTGGTGACAGCCGGGAAGGGCTGGGCTTTGCCCTTGGCTTTATCTGGCTGGCGCTGGTGATCGGTATCGATGGCAGCCTGCTGATTGCCCAGCTGGCCGGGGCGCTCGCTGCCTTTGCCGGTTTCCGTGCCCTGATCGCTGTGTTTGCGGGTGTGACCGCCACCCCTGCGGCCCTGGCCCTGGCGCTCGCCTTTATGCAGATGCTTGCCTGGCAGTATGTGGAAGTACCGCTCACTGTCTTGCTGCCGGTCTGGCTGCTGCCCCTGCTGGAGTGGGCCCTGCGCAACAAACCTTGGCTACAGCGCTGGCTTGTGCTGATCCTGCTGGCGGGTGCGGGCACGGGGTTGAGTCTGTGGAAGGTGTGGCCCGAGGCCTCTCTTTACTGATTTTTAGCATAAAAAACAGGCTATTAACGCTAAAGTTGCCGACCTCGTCATAGTCTGTACAGATAAAGATTGAGCCACTTGGTGGTTTCAGATAAAAAGGATTTTCAATTATCTGGACACACACAGAACCCGGTCATGCCGGGTTTTGTTTGCCTGCATGTTTGCGGCGCGCTAAGGAGGCCACAGTTGCGCAGTCAAGGATCTGAGCATCTGTTTTTTCGCCATTTCACCGAGCAGGGACGTCTCGACGGTCTCTGCATCCTGCTGGTTACCCATCTGCTTCCCGATCGCCCCCAGTTTATCCAGGCCCTCGCGCAAATCGGGCGGATCGGCGCCATCTTGCCCAAACCCAAGTCAGTACACGGACCGACTCTGACCTGGGCCCAGCAGCACTATCCCGTGCTACCACTGAACCGGCAGTGGACCAATGCGCCGCAGGGGGTGATCGATCATATCGCCCCCTTGGTCGCCCCCCACGAGCGGCTCATCATACTGGATATAGGTGGCTACTTTGCCAAGACCCAGGCGACCCTGAGTGAGTATTTCGGTCCCCGTTTTCTCGGTGTGGTGGAGATGACCGAAAATGGTCATCAGCGCTACGAGCAGGAGGTGCTGGCCACCCCTGTCATTTCGGTGGCGCGCAGTCCCCTCAAGCAGGCCGAGGATATCCAGATTGGCTTGAGTGTTGTCTATTCCGCCGAGTCTCTGGTCCGTACCCTCAACCGTACCTTCAACGTCTGCCAAGCTGCTCTGTTTGGCTATGGCAAGGTGGGGCGCAGCATTGCCCGCGAGCTCAGGTGCCGCAATTTGCACCTGGAGCTGGTGGAGACAGATGTGCTGCGCCAGGTGGAGGCGCTCTCCCACGGCTTCAAGCTGGTGGGAAAAGAAGAGGCCCTCAGCCGGGCCGAGCTGGTGATCTGCTCCACCGGCAACGGCTCGCTGGACTTGGCCGATTTGCAGCGATTGCGCCCCGGTACCATGCTGGCGTCGGTCACCTCGGCGGATGACGAGTTTGCATTTTGTCTTTCTCAGTTGCCCTGGCCAAGCCAGGAGGTGTGCCCCCATGTACTGGCGCTGACGCGCCCGGATGGCAGTCAGATTTTTTTGCTCAATCGGGGGGAGGCGGTCAACTTCGTCCATGGCGCTGTCATCGGCGAATATGTCTATCTGGTGCTGGCGGAGATCATCGAAGGGGTGCGTCAACTGGCGCAGCAATCCATGGCCCCCGGCCTGTTCGATCTGCCGCAATCGACCATGCGCACCATAGCCCGCCACTGGTTGGCCGATTTTCACGGGGTCAGCCAATAATCGAGGCAGGTCGCGCATCTGCTTTTTGAGCAAGGCATGGCGGGCTGTTATTGGTTTATCATCCGCTGGCCGATTTTTATGGAGTGATTCAATGACCGACGTACAGAGCCCCATCAGCAAGCCCCGTATCGAAATTCGTTACTGCACCCTCTGTCGCTGGATGCTGCGCGCTGCCTGGCTGGCCCAGGAGCTGCTATCCACATTTGACAGCGATCTTGGCGAGGTGGCGCTGGTGCCTGCCAGCAAGGGGGAATTTCGCATCCTGGTGAATGGCGTGCTGGTGTGGGACAGGGTGGCCGACGAGGGTTTTCCCGAGGCGAAAGAGATCAAGCAGCGGGTGCGCGACATTATTGCCCCACAGCGGGATCTGGGTCACTCGGATCGCAAGCCCGCCGGTGAGTGATGGCCGGGGATCGAATATAAAAATGTGGATATAAGCGATTCGGATACAAACAGGGAGGCGGCGGCCTCCCTGTTTGCTGTCTGCCCGTCACTGTCTGTGGCGTATGCTCAGGCGCGCGCCGCTGTGACAGCGGGTGTCCTGCCTTGTTCATCCAGATGGGGGCCGTCGGGCTGGTCGTCAATCTGCTGGCTGCCAATATAGCGGGCCCGCTTGTGGGGTTTGATGCGGCTCACGTCCACCCACACCAGGCCATCGATGCAGTGGTTGAAATCGGGGTCGATGCCAAAGTCCATAAATTGTACGCCTCCCGGTTCGCACAGCTCGGAATACTGCTTGTAGAGGGTGGGGATGGTGCAACCCAGGTTATCGAGCCGGGCCTTGAGCGCCTTGAGATCCGTCCCGTAATCCTGCCCCTCAAATAGCGGCAGCGTCTCGGGATAGGGGCGACGGGAGGGCGCCAGCGCCAGCTCGGGGGCAAAGTGCTGGCGATAGAAGCTCACCAGCAGATCCTTGGCCGCTGGCGGCAGGCTGCCGGAGAGTGAGACGGGTCCGAACAGGTAGCGGTAGTGGGGATAGCGGGCCAGATAGGCGCCGATGCCGAACCAGAGGTAATCCAGCCCCCGTTTGCCCCAGTAGGCAGGCTGAATAAAGCTGCGGCCCAGCTCTATGGCCAGCTCAAGTCTTGGCAGCAGCCTGGTTTCAAAGCCGAAGAGGGTGTGGCTGTAGAGGCCATCCAGCCCCTTGCTTGCCATCAGCTCGGCCACAGGGGCGAAGCGGTAGGCGCCTATGATCTCGAGCCTGGCCGGATCCCACAGGATCAGGTGGTGATAGTCATCGTCGAAGCCATCGAGATCCCGCCGTTTGCCAGAGCCTTCCCCCACGGCGCGAAAGGCGATCTCCCGCAGACGGCCGAGCTCGCGCAGTATCACCGAATGGCTCAGTTCATGGCGTCGGTAGAGGTAGATCCCCTGACCATCGGGGGTGTGGCCGAGGGCTTCACACGCCTCTATGGCCTGCTTGAGCTGACGGCGCTCCTCCGGCTGGGCAATGGGGGCCTCTGTCGCCAGCTTGCCCTTCTTTCCTCTCCCGATGCGATAGAGGTGGCTGCGCACCAGTTGCGCCGCCGTCTTGGCGGGCAGGTCGCGAAAGCTGTCGACGGGAATGCGCGCCCCTATGGTGACGGGGATGCGCCCCCCTTGCTGGCGAAACAGTTGCTTGACCAGCAAGAGCCCCGCCCAGGCATTGTTGAGCCAGGCGCCGAGATAGAACCCCAGGCCATTGCGCCCGCCGACGTGAATGGGCACCAGCGGGGTGCGGGTGCGTTGGGCCAGCTTGATAAAGCCCCCTTGCCAGGGGCCATCCTTCACCCCCTTGATGCCGAGTCGCGACACTTCGCCAGCGGGGAAGATCACCAGGGCCCCCTCGCTGGCCAGATGCTCGCCCATGGCCAGAATGGCGCGCCTGTCCGTCTTGCCATGCATGTTGTCGACCGGCAGCAGCAGCGGGCGCAGCGCCGTAAGTTGTGCCAGCAACTGGTTGGCGACTATCTTCACGTCCGGCCGGATGCGTCCGAGCAGGCGCAGCAGTGCCAGCCCGTCCAGCGACCCTATGGGATGGTTGGCCACTATGATGACCCGGCCGCTGCTGGGTATGTGCTCCAGCTCCGCCTCGCTCACCTTGTAGTCAAAGTCGATCTGTTGCAGCGCCTGCTCGACAAAGTCGAGGCCGCGCAGATGGGGGTAGCTGCTGGCAAAGTGCTGGAAGGCCTTCTCGTGCAGCAGCCAGCGCAGGCCCTGGCCAAGCAGGGGGCGCAGCACTGGGTTGTTCGAAAGATGGGGGAGGTGCTGTCGTAGCAGGGTATCGACGCTGAACATGGGGCTGGGCTCCGGTGATCCTTTGCCCCAGCATGTGCCGCCTCTGTTCCCGCTGTGTGTCGGCGGTATGACAAATTTGTGGCAGGGCTGCCTGTTAGCCCTGTTCCTTCTCTTTAATGGCCGTGTGATGGCGGGGCGAGCCCATTGTCTCGCCCCGCCCGAACCTGGGTTATCCCCGCGAGGCTGAGGTCAGCCGCACCAGCGCCACCAGGGTGGCGACCGCTTTTTCCATGGATTGCAGCGGGATGAACTCGTGCTTGCCATGGAAGTTGTGACCGCCGGTAAAGAGGTTGGGGCAGGGCAGCCCCATAAAGGAGAGGCGGGCACCATCCGTGCCGCCACGGATGGGTTTGATCTTGGGCACCACGTCGGCCGCCAGCATGGCAGCCCTGGCCAGCTCGACTATGTGCATGTGCGGCTCTATCTGGCTGCGCATGTTGCGATAGCTGTCGGTCAGGGTGAGCTCGATGCGGGCCTTGGGGGCATCCAGCTGCAGGGAGGCGACCCGCTCCTTGAGCTGGGCCTTGCGGGCGGCGAAGGCGTCATCATCAAAGTCGCGGATGATGTAGTGCAGGGTGCTCTCCTCAACTGTGCCGCTCATCTGGGCCAAGTGGAAGAAGCCCTCGTAACCGTCAGTACACTCCGGAGTCTGCTCGGGGGGCATGGCGGCATGAAAGCGGGCGGCCAGGGTCTGGCTGTTGATCATGCTGCCCTTGGCGGTGCCGGGGTGAACATTGTTGCCCGTGATGCGCACAGTAGCGCTGGCAGCGTTGAAGTTCTCGTATTCGAGCTCCCCCAGCTCGCCACCATCGACGGTATAAGCCCATTTGGCCGGGAATCTGTCCAGGGGGAAGAGATCGGCGCCACGGCCTATCTCTTCATCCGGGGTGAGACCGACCCAGAGATCGCCACGGGGGATCTCTGGATGGGCCAGCAGATAGTCGATGGCGGTGAGGATCTCGGCGATCCCGGCCTTGTCATCGGCCCCCAGCAGAGTAGAACCGTCGGTGGTGATAAGATCCTGCCCCAGGTAGTTTTTCAGGCAGCGGTATTGGCGAATGGCCAGTACCTCGTCCCCCTTGCCAAGGCAAATATCGCCTCCCTGATAGCTTTCGATGATCTGGGGCACCACCTGCTCGGCGGCGTAATCGGCTGTGTCCATGTGGGCGATGAGGCCGATGGCAGGGGCATCCGGCTGGTTGCCCGGCAGGCAGGCAGTCAGGTAGCCGTGCTCGTCCAGGGTGACCCGGGTCAGTCCCATCTGCTCCATTTCATCTCGCAGGGCCCGGGCAAAGATCAGTTGCCCCTCGCTGCTGGGACAGGCGGGATTGGTCGCATCGGAGCGGGTATGAAAAGTCACGTAACGCAGAAAACGCTCAAGCAGGGTATCCATTGGCAAGCCTCACACTTCAAACCGGTAATGAAGGGCCATTTTGGCCAATCAGGTTGCGTGTCTTATTGCGTCAGCGCAGGTTTTCCCCATTTTCTGACGCAGCGGCCTGGGAGGAATTGAGTCGGAGGGGGCAGTTTGTTGCCATTTTTCATGCATAAAAATAGCGTTTTTATTGATACGCAAGCATCGCCATAACGACAGGAAATCCCCTGAACTGCCCCCTGACAAGGCATGCAGCCTGCCATGCCCCGAGAGCAGGCTTTTCATGGGGAACAACCGCAGGGGAATATTCTGCGCCATCCCAGAGCCAGCCTGCCTGGCAGCAAGATTTGCTCACCTTATTAAAAGCAGTTTTTGAACACTATTTTTTATTGTCACCGCTGGCGGTAAGTGTGTACACTCCGCGCCGATCCAAGGGTAACTCTGAAGCAGGCAGACGCCACCAGAAACCTGAAAGATCATACGCCTATAGGGCGAGGCACGCAGAAACGACAGACACTGCTGGGGTATGGTTTCTTTAATACCGGTTAGGCTCCGGTATCAGGGAGAACAACGGACACTCATTAACCATCTGACCGAGTGAGCCAGCGGCTCATCATCTTCCCTTGTCATGGGCGGTCACTGGTGTTGGGTAGGCTGTGGTTGTTGTCGTCTATCAACACGCTTGCGTGCTGACGCCTTCGCTTCTCTTCCTTGAAACCTCCCTTGTCGTTGTGATGGTGCCGAATGATGAACTGACGGCGTGGCTGATGCTGTCTGTCATCAAAGTACCGCGGCGCCCCTAAGGCGGCACCGCATACCGTTGAGCTTGATGTAAAGCCACCAGCCCCACATCAAGACTCGTTACTTCCCAAGATCCACCAGGCAGCCTTTGGCTTGCCGCGATGTGCAATAGCTGGATGTGATGGAAGGTAACAAGTGGTGAAACGAAGGCGGTCATCCGTCGCGCTTTCATGACTCGTTGCTGTTCAGATCCCACCAGGCAGCCTTGGCTTGCCGCAACTTGCAATCGATGGTCTGGATGTGATTGAGGGTAACGAAGGCGGCCACTGGTCGCTCATTTGCGAGGCATAGCCCATGACTAACTGGTCCAGCAAGGACTCCTTGAAGGTCTACAACGTTCCCTACTGGGGTGCGGGTTTTTTCAACATCAATGACGCCGGTCATGTGACCGTCGCTCCCGACAAATCGCGCCCTGATGCACACATTGTCATCTCTGATGCCATCGAACAGTTGCGCCAGTCCGGTTTGACCACTCCCGTGTTGCTGCGTTTCCCCGACATCCTCAAGAGTCGGGTCGATGCACTGTTCAACGCTTTTGGTCAGGCCATCGAGAAGTCAGGCTATGAAGGGGATTACCTCTGTGTTTACCCGATCAAGGTAAACCAGCAGAGTCGAGTCATCGAGACCATCAGCCAGTCTTACAGCGACAAGCCACGGCTTGGCCTGGAAGCGGGCTCCAAACCGGAGCTGCTGGCCGTGCTCTCCCATCACCATGAGCAAGGCTCGGTGATCGTCTGCAACGGTTACAAAGACCGCGAATATATCCGCCACGCCCTGCTCGGCAACCTGATGGGCCACAAGGTCTACATAGTGGTGGAAAAACCCTCCGAACTGGAAATGGTGCTGGACGAGTCAGCTCGCCTCAACATCAAGCCCAATATCGGGGTGCGTGCCAAGCTCGCGTCCACCGGCTCCGGCATGTGGGAATCGAGCGGCGGCTCCATGTCCAAATTTGGTCTCTCCGCCTCCCAGATCCTGGCGCTGGTCGAGCGTCTGCGCAGCCTGGACAAGCTGGATTGCCTGCAACTGCTGCACTTCCATCTGGGCTCCCAGATCGCCAACATCCGTGACATTCAGGGCGGTATCCGCGAGTGCGGTCGCTTCTATTCCGAGTTGCGTCGTCTGGGTGTGCCCATCGACGTGGTCGACGTCGGCGGTGGCCTGGGTGTGGACTATGAGGGCACTCGCTCCCAGAGTCACTGCTCCGCCAACTACAGCCTGTCCGAGTACGCCAACAACGTGGTGTGGGGCATCGGCGATGTGTGCCGCGAGTTTGACTTGCCGCACCCGACCATCATCAGCGAGTCCGGCCGTGCCCTGACCGCTCACCACGCCGTGCTGGTCACCAATCTGATTGGTGCCGAAGGGGTGGAGATGAGCGACATCAGCGCGCCGGATGAGGATGCGCCGACCCTCTTGCAGAACATGTGGCAAGGGTGGCTGGACCTGCGCGGTGAAGATCCCTCTTTGCTGGAGATCTTCCACGACTCAGTGGCGGATCTGGGCGATGTAAACACCCAGTACACCATGGGCTTGCTCAATCTGGAGCAGCGCGCCTGGGCCGAGATGCTGCACCAGAACACCTGTCTGGCACTGAAAGAGATGCTCAACCCGGTCAACCGCAACCACCGCGCCCTGGCCGATGAGCTCTCCGAGAAACTGGCTGACAAGTGCTTTGCCAACTTCTCCCTGTTCCAGTCCCTGCCGGATGCCTGGGGTATCGGTCAGGTGTTCCCCGTGATGCCGCTGACCGGGCTCGATCGTCCGCTCAGTCGTCGTGGCATCCTGATGGATATTACCTGTGACTCCGATGGTCAGGTTGAACACTACGTCGACGGTCTGGGGGTAGAGAGCACGCTGCCGATGCCGCAATATGAAGAGAACGAAGTGTGCTACGTCGGTTTCTTCCTGGTCGGTGCCTATCAGGAGATCCTGGGGGATCTGCACAACCTGTTCGGTGACACTCACTGCGCGGAAGTGTGTCTCGATGAAGAGGGCAAGATGGACATTCGCAATGTGGTGCGCGGCGATACCGTCGACCAGCTGCTGCGTTACGTCAACATCGACCCCTCCGTCATTCGCGAGAACTACCAGCGTATCGTCTCCCACCCGGCGCTGGATGACGCGACCCGCAAAGCCCTGCTCGACGAGCTGGAGCTGGGTCTGCAAGGCTACGCCTATCTGGAAGACGAATAAGCCTCTGGCTTGTTCGCCCCGTCGGTGAAAAAAAAGACGGGAATGAAAAAACGGCGCCTTCGGGCGCCGTTTTTGTTGATGGCATCTTATGCCCTTTCCGAGAGCAGAGAGGCGGAGAGCCATCTTCATATGAGTGGTGGATGGCGGTAGTGCGCGGCTCAGGGCCCGGATCCGGCAGATATCCGCCTCAGCCAGCCTCTTCCCTTGATCTGCATCAAGCCTGTAGTGGGCGGGTTATTTTACGGTCAGGAGTGATGTGGGTGGTATGTAACAAAAGGATGTGACTATGGAACTGGAAAGGGACCCGAGATGCTATACCGACCTCTGTATCGATGGTAAGTGGTATCACTATGACCACTGCAGCACACATGTCTACATGCTGATGGGGGGCGCGGCCCCGAGTCTGGAGCTGACCCACGAGCCCCGCAGCGAAGAGGAGCTGATCGAGATGCTCCAGCAACTGGCCCGCTTCTGACGCAGGTTGTCTGCTGCTCGTCACATGGCCATCGGGCACCTTGCCGCGATGGCCACTTATCGTCTCTTGTTGGTTTTCTGCTAACGATGCCTGCTGGCGACTTCGGTTAACGAGTCTTGTCAGCGCGTTTTGCCGCCCAACAACCCCTTGCCGACTTCCGTCAGGGCGATCGCCGCGGCGTAGCCACTGTCTGATTTGCCCATCTCGTCCGCCACGTAGAGGAAGTTGGACTTGTATTTCTCGACGGCCTCACTGCGACTCGCAGCATCGATAAAGTCTTCTTGTACCTCGAATCCCTGCGCCAGCAGCGCCTCTTTCTCGGTCAGAAAGGTGGGGGAGGCCATGTCGATAAAGGTGTACTGCTGCCGGTTGGATGCCGGAATGGAGAAAAACTGGTATCTAGCCATGTGCGATTCCTCGCCTGAACGGGTGATAAATGATGTGACCTTCTTTTCGTCGAACTGTCCCCTTGGGCGCCATGGCAGAATGGCTAAAAAAAGTAACGTTCGAGTCTTGTATTTTGCTCGAGATTACCCTGACCCAAAGCACAGCACAACGAAAATATGCGACTTTTTTCGCCAAGAAAAAAATGAAGTGATCTCCTCCTTCTGACAGTGAAAATCAGGCCCACTCTGGTCAGGTTTTCATGGCCGCCCTGTTTCAGCGCGCATTGCTTGAGGGATTGCCCCGGCCGATTGAAGCCTGGGTCCTGCTCGTCTTGTCCCGTTTGTATCTGTGTCCGTACGGCACATCTGTTATCATCATGGCCTTTTATGCCACTTATCTAATTGAACTTGCTGGAGAAACCATGTCTCGAACCCTCTATCTGCTTCGTCACGGCCAGACCCGCTATAACGCCGAGCAGCGGTTACAGGGGCGCTGCAATTCCGACCTGACTGACAAGGGGGAGGCGCAGGCCACCGCCATGGGGGCTCGTCTGCGCGACGTGCTGGACGAACCTGCACGCTGGACTCTCTACGCCAGCCCCCTTGGCCGGGCGCGCCAGACGGCGCTGTTGGTGTGCCAGCAGCTGGGGCTCGATAGTGAGCGCATCGTCTGGGATGAGCGACTGATGGAGTTGAACATGGGGGAGTGGGAGGGCTGCCGGGTATCGGATCTGGTGGCAGCTCACCCCGAGCTTGATATCAGCCAGCCGGACTGGTATCTGCAGGCGCCCGGTGGTGAAGATTTTCAATGTATTCAGCGCCGGGCCCAACAGTGGCTGCAGGATGATCGCATTGCCGAGCGTGCCATCGTGGTTTCCCACGGTTTGTTTGGCGCCATGCTGCGCGGTGCCTATGCCGACATCGACTACACCACCACCTGGTCACAAGACCTGCCGCAGGATGCTTTCTTCAAGCTAAATGACGGCCAAATCGAGCGGATTGAGTGCTGACCCCGACGAAAACGGCTCGCCACTGGCGAGCCGTTTTCTTTAACAGGAGTTAGCCAACCGCCAACTTTGCTGCTTCTTTCCACATGAAGGGAGGCATCGGAGTAGCCAACCGCCATTTGATGTTCATCGGCTGGCTGCCGCTATGGGAGATGTACTCCACTTCGCCAAAGTTCACAAAGCCAAGGGTGCGGCCAAATTCATCTTTGCTCTGCTCACGGACGAACAAAAACAAGCGCTTACCCTCTGCTCTGTGTTGAATGTAACTCAGGCCCTTACCCCGCTCGGGGCGAGCGCTGTTTTGGCTCTGCCAATGGAACAGTGACTCATTGATGGCGTAGTCGTGATAACGGGTGGTAGGGGAGAAGTGCTGCTCCGTTTTGTTCAGGGTCACGAACAGCAACTCGATATTTTGCTCTGCGATGACATACACCCCTTCTCTGGCTGGTGGTTGCTGCTCGAAACTGGTAGCACCAAAGCCAACCAGCACCTGCTCTCTGGCATATCGGGCATGCAGTTGCAGCGGATTGCCGGGAAGGTCAGGCATGGCTAGTTGTTCGTGCTGCACCCGATTGATCAGCATGGGCAGCAGGTCTGCCAGCTCGGCCCTTAACGCTGGTTGATTGAGTTGTTTCAGGCTGTGCGCCAAGGAGCTAAAGCCTGCGTTGGGGCCGCTCTGTTGCCAGAAGTCGTAGTGGCACATCAAGGCCATACGTTCATCGTGTTCGGCCGTTAAGGTAAAGGCGTCTGCCACCAAGGTTTGTAAGAAGTTCAAGTAATGGAGCGCATCGCAGCCCAATAGCCGGGTTTTGATGGCCCGGGTGTAGAGGGTTGATAGCTTCTCATCGCTCATTTCAGAAACGCTATGGTTGCGGGCCTGTTTGACCAAGGTGCTCCAGTTACCGCGCTTGTAGATCTCCTCAATGCTGATATGAGGGTAAAACTTCAAAAAGTTCGCCAACGTCAGCGGTAAATCGCAATCCTGCGAGAAACGGCGGATCAGGCCCATGAGTCGCGAGGTATTGAGGGTCGCCTTCTTGATATTGCTCAGAATTAACTCTTGGGTCTGTTTTGAGAGCTCGATGCGGCAGCCCAAGGGCGCGTGAGGGAAGCCCTGTTTGATTTCGTGGCTGATCGCCTTATTGGTTTTACCCACCAGTGCCCGAAATTTCTGGGCAAAGTCATATTCCGCATGGGCATTGCCAACAAAGTCCAACACGGTGCAGCACTCTTTATTGCTCGCCAGCCGCAGGCCCCGCCCTAATTGCTGCAAGAAGATGGTGAGGCTTTCCGTTGGTCGTAAAAACAGCAAGGTATCGACTTCCGGGATATCGACACCTTCGTTAAAGATGTCCACCACGCAGAGAATATTGATAACGCCGGTACGCAAATCCTGTTGTTTGCTATGCCGCTCGTCTCGGTTATCGCTGGTGAGTATATCGGTTTTGATGTCTTCCCGTGAAAAAGCCTCGCGCATAAACTCGGCATGTTCACGGCTCACACAAAATGCTAGCGCCTTGATCTTGGTAATATCGGTGACGATCTCATAGAGGCTCTGGACTATCCTCTGAACCCGGTTGTTATTTTTAGTGTAAATATTGGTCAGTGCAGTGATGTCATAACGACCATGTTTCCAAGCAACTTGGCGCAAGTCGGTATTATCATCGATGCCAAAATATTGGAATGGACAGAGATGGCGACGATTGATGGCCTCGGGCAAGCGGATTTCTACTGCGATCACACCACAAAAGTCCGCAAGAATATCACCGCCATCATGGCGCTCTGGCGTTGCGGTCAATCCCAACAGAATGTGAGGATCAAAGGCTGCGAGCAAACCACGATAACTGGCCGCCGCAATATGGTGAACCTCATCGATGACGATGTAATCGAAATAGTCTGGGCTAAGGCGCAACGTAGCCAGCTGGTTATTCAAGGATTGCACCGAGGCAAATAGCTGACGGTAGTGGGTTGGCACGGCGCCGCCGACCAAGAGTTCGCCAAAATTGGATTGCTTGAGCACACCGCGGTACGAGGCCAATGCTTGGCGCAAGATCTCCTCTTTGTGGGCGACAAACAGAAACTTGGCGTCGGGTTTGGTTTTCAGAAAACGTGCAAAATCAAAGGCGGAGATCAGGGTTTTCCCTGTACCGGTGGCCGCAACCACCAAGTTACGAAAGCGCTGGTGTAAAGAGCGCTCCATCGCCAATTGCTCAAGGATCTCCTGTTGATGGGGAAACGGCGTGATATCAAAGAAATAGGCAGGACTATTTTTGTCACCATCCCCACGGGCCTCTTGCAGCGCATGCTTTAATTTCGTGCGGCTTTCGAGCTTGCCATCGAACAGCTCAAAATCATCGGACTCCCAATAGGTTTCAAAGGTACTCAGGGATTTCTCGATAATATGAGGGATCTCTTGCGAGGTAATTTTTAGGTTCCACTCCAAGCCACTGGTGAGGGCAGAATGAGAGAGGTTGGATGAACCTATATAGCCGGTATGAAAGCCAGTATTTCGGCAAAAGAGATAACTCTTGGCATGCAACCGCTCTCGCTGGGTGTTATAGCTAAGTTTGACTTCGGTATTGGGGAGGGTGGCTAAAAATTCAACTGCCTTGGCGTCGGTTGCCCCCATATAAGAGGTAGTAATTACTTTTAATTGGCGGCCGCTGCGAGTGAACTCTTCCAGCTCATGACGGAAAATACGGATACCTGCCCATTTGATAAATGAGACCAGCCAGCAGATGCTATCTGCCGATAATATCTCCCGTTTAATCTCCGACTCCATCGACAACCCCGCATTGCTGCCGCAGAACAGCTCACTTTGCGTTAGACCGGTCAGAGGGAAAACATCTTCGGCATATTGCTTTAAATTGGCTGAGATGGGGTTATCCAACTGGTAGAGCGCCGTCAGGATTTTCCCCTGACTATCGATGAGGTTCTCGCCAATAAAATCTGGGTCTTGCGTGCGATCCTTTAGCCAAAGCAATAACTGGTTAGCCAGCTCAATCTGCCGTTGCAGCTGATCCTCTCCAGTGACCGAGCCCACCGCATATTCCAAAACACGACTCAGAAATCGTGATAACCAGACTGCCGCTTCGGCAGGTTCAAGCTGGCGTTCCCCTACGTAAAAGCGCTCGCGGTCGAGTCGAGATGTCAGCAGTTGAGTAATGAGTTGTTCATAAATACCGCATTGTTGCATCGCACACTGGCCTTGAACGTTGTACATGAGGGTGGCGAGAAGAGTATCATTTTTTCCAACCAAATCAGTAAGCTGTTGTCGCCTGTTACTCGTTTGAAAATCGCTCTGGTTTTCGGTAACACTGCTCGGCAGTGACAACCACAGGGAGGTGGTGATGGATCCGGTTTCTTATCTTTTTTCGGCCTATCTCAATCTGGTACAGCAGCAGGTGTCGGATCACTACGGCACAGAGCCCAAGACGCTGGTGGTGGAATATGAGGGGGAGCAGGTGCCCTTTGCCTTCCAGTTCTGGCAGATCCAACCCAAAAGCGTCTGCCGTCCCTACGAGCAAGATGTGCGGCGCTTTAGCCAGTGCACGGTCAAGGCGTCCGCCCTGTTTCACAAGTTGTGTGATGACCTGACCAAGCAGGATGACAGCAGCTGGCAACTGCCCAAATTTCGCACCATGTACTGCTCGGCGGCTATCAGCTATCGGCCAATGATTGCGGAGATTGGGGATGCCAAACAGAGTCCGGCCAAGCTGGCGGAGCGCGCCTGCAATCAGGCGATTCTGGCTGCGATGGACAGTGACGATGAGACCTTACTGGCCCAGCGCGACAAAGCGTGTGCCGCGGTGCAGTGAGGCGGATTTATTTGGCAACATACTCACTTGGCTTGTCTGTGCGTGCCACGACACACATCAGCTCCCCTTGCCGGGTATGATGGGGTTGCCCACGGTTGTGGAAAGCGTCGGGCATTCATGGGCATATGCCTGCTACATCGGCCAGATCACCACCAGGAGGAACCATGATCAACCATATCGACCATCTGGTATTGACGGTGAGCGACATAGAGCGGGCCGTCGCGTTTTACAGCTCTGTGCTCAACATGGAGGCCATCACCTTTGGCAAGGGTCGCCGGGCGCTGCGCTTTGGCAACCAGAAGATCAATCTGCAACTGCCGGGGCAGGAGCCGCGCAACCGGGCGCAGGTGGGGGCGGGGGATCTTTGCCTCATCACTCGCTGGCCGCTGGCACAGGTCATCGCCCAGCTTGCCAGCCACGGGGTGGCGATAGTCGAAGGGCCGGTGACGAAAAGCGGCGCCTGCGGGCCCATCGAATCCGTCTACTGCCTGGATCCGGATCAGAACCTGGTCGAGATCAGCCGCTATCCCTGATGGCGCGGTCTTATCCCTGCCGGCGAATGCTGTGGGCCCTGCCATGGCTTGGCCCCGTCAGACCCTATCGCAATCAGCCGCCTCTGGAGGGGGGATGACGCCCCTCGGCTGACGGCTTGCGCTGACTGTCGGCCGACCGCCCTAAAAGGGCGAGTCCGGCGTATCCGCTTCATCCAAGAACGTGTCTATGTCGGCCCGATAGTCGGCATCGCTGCGATCGTTGCCGACCTGTGCCGGCTGCTCCATGGCCGCCGACGGGGGCTGGGTTGGCGCCGCCAGTGTCTCCATGACCCTCTCTTGCAGATAGGGATAGAAGGGGTTGGAGGAGGTGCGGGTGAGGGCACCTGGATTGACGATCAACATGCCGCGCTCCCCGCGCAGGGCCAGCCCGCCCAGGTTGATACCGTACTGGTTCATCTGCTCCGGGCGCGGCGCCATGCCGTAGAGGGGATCGTCCATGGGGAAGGGCAGCGCCACGTGGGAGAGGGAGTAGATCTCCTTGGGGTAGTCGATGCCAAGGGGGCGAACTTGCTCGAGCGTGCTGCCTGCGACCATCGTTTTTGCCTGGGTCTGGGGGCTGGACGCCGCCTCGTTGCCTACCACCGTCAGCGCATAGGGCTGGGGCTGGCTCGGCAGCAGATGGCTCAGGGCCAGCTCGGAGGCTGTGTTGAGCAAGGGGCCGAAAACAGAGCCGCGATTGATGTCGAACAGCACCAGCTCGCTGCCGTTGGCCGGCAGAAAGTGATAGAGATCTGCGATGATGGAGCGGGTACTGACCGTGTAGTCCATCACCGACTGGAAGGTGAGTGCCGGCGGGAAGGCCGCCAGTTCACCGCTGATTGCCAGTTGGCGCACCTGCTGCTGAATGGCGTGGGTCAGCCGGTAGGATTGACGTGCCCCGTTGACCGGGAAGGAGTTGTATTTGAACGGGTTGAATTCGGGCATGATGCCAAGCCAGGCCGCGTTGGCAAAGGCGGGCAGCAGGGCGGGCACTGCCTTCAATCCGGCGAAACGGGCAAAGCGGGTCACCCCTATCATGGGGGAGATGAGCACCAGCCGATCCGGCCTTGCCAATGTCCCCGTTTTGTCTTCCAGCGCATCCAGCGCGTATTTCACCGCCAGCGCGCCACCGTTGGAAAAACCCACCAGATGCAGCGGCAGCGGGCCCGGGGCTTGTGCTCTAGCCTCGCGCACCGCCAGTCGCGTCGCCGCCAGCCAGGTCTCCCACGCCATATTGACCAGCCCGGCGGGCACTGTGCCGTGACCGGGTATGCGCAAACCAAGGGCGATAAAGCCCCGCTCGCGATAGCGCTGGGCCAGGTGGCGCAGGCTGTATGGGGAATCGGTCAGGCCATGCAGGAACACGGCTACCCCTTTTACCTCGCCCTCGGGGCGCAGCAGGTAGGAGCGATTCCAGTCGTCTTGAAAGCGGGCAGGGTTGATGGGCGAACCCTGATAGTAGCGATTGCCCGCCAGCTGTTGCTCCGGCGGCGTCTTGGCGACAACCTCCTGTTCCACCAGATCGAACAACTGTTGCTCGCGAGCCAGATAGGCTGGCCAGTCGCTGCTATCCAGTTCATCGGCGCTGAGCTCGGGGGGAATAAAGGTATGCCACAGCTGCAGCGGCACGGCCTGCCAGGCGAAGTAGGCGATTACCCCCCAAGCGACCAGCAGCGCAAGCAAAAGGGTCAGAAGAGAGCGGCGAAGGAGGCGACGGGTACGAGCCAGCATGGTGTGATCCCTGGACGATGGCGGTCGGGGCGAACCGCAGTCAAGCTGGCTCGCCGTGTCTGTCTGAGCACTTCAAACCTTGAAGTAAGGCTTAAAGCCTAATGTAAACAAGGTGATAAGTACAGGTGGCGGGTTCTGGTAAAGACCATGAAAAGACGGCAGCCCATGGGCTGCCGTCTGCTGTTGCACGTCGTGCTCAATGCTTGCTGATGGCACATCCTTGCCGGGACTAGCAGACTCCCTGCGCCAGCATGGCATCGGCCACCTTGACGAAACCGGCGATATTCGCGCCGCTCTCATAGTTCACGTGGCCCTGCTCCTCTTCACCGTAACGCACACAGGTGGCGTGAATGCTGGTCATGATCCCCTTGAGGCGGGCATCCACCTCCTCCCGTGTCCAGGAGAGGCGCTGGGCATTCTGGCTCATCTCAAGCCCGGAGGTGGCGACGCCCCCTGCATTGGCCGCCTTGCCTGGGGCAAACAGCACCTTTGCCTCATGAAAGACCTTGATGGCGGCGGCGCAGCTCGGCATGTTGGCGCCCTCGGCCACCAGCTGTACGCCGTTGGCCACCAATTGTCTGGCGTCCTCTTCCCCCAATTCGTTCTGGGTGGCGCAGGGCAGCGCTATCTGGGTTGGCAGGTGCCAGGGTGTGCGGCCACTGAAAAACTCCAGCCCCTGATCATGGGCATAATCGGCGATACGCTGGCGTTGCTCGTTCTTGAGCTCCATCAATCTGGCGAGCTTGTCGGGGGTGAAACCGTCAGGATCATGGACTGTGCCACCCGAGTCGGAGGCGGTGATCACCTTGGCACCCAGCGCCATCGCCTTCTCGATGGCATATTGCGCCACGTTGCCGGAGCCCGACACAGAGACAGTCATGCCCGCCAGCGACTGGTCACGGTTGGCCAGCATGGCCTCGACAAAATAGAGCAGGCCGTAGCCGGTGGCCTCGGGGCGAATGAGGCTGCCCCCAAACGAGAGCCCCTTGCCGGTGAAGATACATTCGGCGCTGTTGGTGAGCTTTTTCATCATGCCTGCCATGTAGCTCACCTCGCGCCCGCCCACCCCGATATCGCCGGCAGGCACATCGGTATTGGCCCCCAGATGACGGTAGAGCTCCAGCATCAGCGCCTGACAAAAGCGCATCACTTCCCCCTCGCTCTTGCCCTTGGGGTCAAAATCGCTGCCGCCCTTGCCGCCACCCATGGGCAGGGTAGTGAGGGCGTTCTTGAAGGTCTGCTCAAAGGCGAGGAACTTGAGCACAGAGAGATCCACTGAGGGATGAAAACGCATGCCCCCCTTGAAGGGGCCGATAGCCGAGCTGTGCTGGATGCGATAGCCGCGATTGACTTGCACCTTACCCTTGTCATCGACCCAGCTTATCCGAAACTGGATCAGTCGCTCCGGCTCCACCAGCCGCTCCAGCAGGCCCTGTTGCAGGTAGCGGGGGTGACGTTCCACGTAAGGCCAGATGGAGGCAATCACCTCGCTCACTGCCTGAATAAATTCCGGTTGATGGGGATTGCGGCTGGCCACCTGGGCCAGAAAATCCGCCTGGGATAGGGAATGACTCATCTGTAACTCCTGTAGTGAATGATGAAATTGGCCTCTTGCCAGAGAAAAGCGCATGCCGTGCATCCAAATTTATGATTTGTGTTGGGGATGAATGCGGACAAAAATTCTATCTTGTACCGAGTTTGCCAACGATTGTTGGATTAGCCGCCGAAAACGACAGAATGCAGACAGGGTCATGGCAAGATAACTCGCGCAGATTCGAATCTTTTTATGCGTTTTTATTTAATAAATAGCAAGGTGCTTCTTTATCAGATGTGGCGTGATGGCAAGCTGGCTGCATATTGTGTGAATGTTACATGCCCGCGCCGAGCGCCGTTTTTCTGTCCGGCCTGCGACCGTATTTTGTGTTTTTTTCTCAGCCCTCTGGATCCTGACCCCGTTGCCTGGTCCGCGTTATCAGGAAATGGGCTTGCGGTATGAGGTGATGAGAGTGGGATCCAGGTACACAGGACCGGAGTGGGTGACAAGTATCCGGCGTGCTGGACGGGGCAATATGCTACTGTATCAGCGTTTTTTGATGGTTAAGCTGGCCTTGGCCTTTTTGAAGATGGAATGGTATGCAGAACTTTGACGAAGTGAACCGGCTGATGCAGCAAACAGCCTCCCTAGCGATGCCGGCACCGGCAACCGTGCAACTGGATGGGGCTATCAGCCTGTGGCAGGTGACCCATGCTGGCTAATGAATCCATGCGCCTGAACAAGTACATCAGCGAGAGCGGCATCTGCTCGCGCCGCGAGGCCGACCGCTTTATCGAGCAGGGTCAGGTCTTTATCAACGGCAAGCGGGCCGGGATCGGCGATCAGGTGTTTGCCGGGGATCTGGTCAAGGTAAATGGTCAGGTGATCGAGGCGCGGGAAGCCGACAGTCTGGTCTTCATCGTGCTCAACAAGCCGGTGGGCATAGTTTCCACCACTGAGGCGGGCGAGAAGGATAACATAGTCGACTTCGTCAACCACAGTACCCGCGTCTTCCCCATAGGGCGGCTCGACAAGGACTCCCAGGGGCTCATCTTCCTGACCAACCACGGGGATCTGGTCAACAAGATACTGAGGGCGGGCAACGATCACGAGAAAGAGTACCTGGTGACCGTCGACAAGCCGGTGACCGACGATTTCATCAAGGGGATGGGGGCCGGTGTGCCTATCCTCGGCGCCGTCACCAAGAAGTGCAAGGTGAAGAAAGAGGCGCCCTTCGTGTTTCGCATCACCCTGGTGCAGGGGCTGAATCGCCAGATCCGCCGCATGTGCGAACACTTCGGTTTTGAAGTGACCAAGCTCGAGCGCATTCGCATCATGAACGTCAGCCTCAAGGGGTTGCCGGTGGGCGAGTGGCGCGATCTGACCGACGATGAGCTGATCGAGCTGTTCAAGCTGATTGAGGACTCCTCCTCCGAAGTGAAACCGGCCAAAGGCGACAAGCCCAAGGTGGCCAAAGCCGCTGTTGCTCAAACCGGCAAAGCGGCGCAAGGCAAAAAGCCGCGCCGCGATGATGACCACGAGATTGGCGGCCGCCCCAATGTGCCGGGCCCGGAAGCCTTCGAGAAGAAGATCCCCGTGGGCAAGGGGGCTGTTGGCAAAGGCGGCGCAGGGAAAGCCGCCGCGGGCAAAGGCAGTGCAGGTAAAGGGGCGCCCAACAAGGGCAGCAAACCGGCCGCAGCCAAACCGCGCGCCGGTCAGTCCGGCCGCCAGAAGAAGGGGCGCTGAGGCGCAATCCTGAGCGGCGTCAGCCTCCCCTTGTTATCCCCCAAAACACCGGCCTCAGGCCGGTGTTTTGGTATCTGCATACAGGGATTACAGCTCGTCGCGGGGTGTGGTGACGTAGTCAGGTAGTGTGCTGATAGCGCGCTCCTCTTGTAACACAGTGGCAGGATCAAGGTTTCCACCCACATTGCGCGGATCCGTCGGTATGGTGGAGGGGATCACCACCGCCTGCTCCGCCAGGCGCCATCCCAATATGGTTTCGAGGCGTCCACCTTCTTCTTCCGGCCCTGTGATGGAGTTCAGTTGCAGCGGCAAGGGATGCCCAATCAGGCGACTGACCTCATCAACGGCATCAGGGGACGCCAGTGTCAACGAAGTGGCATAGAGACGGGGCAGGGCGGTACGGGGAACATAGACCCGTAACAGGACGCCATTGCGGATCCGTCCCCGCTCATCTGCGTCCTGATCCTGGGCGTAGCCATAGGCGAGGGCAGGATCTCCTGCGACATAGAAGCCTTGCCAGGGGGCTATCGAGGATTGATCGCGCTCGTGAACACCTTCAAACACTATGCTGTGGGCCGCTTCGATAAAAGTGCCGTGGTAGCCGACAAAGGCGTAGCCACTGTCAATCAACTGTTGATGGGCCTGGTTTAGACGGGCCATCGACCAATTCTGGGTGCCAGCCGTTGTAAAACGGACGCTCTCCCCCTCACCCAGGAAGCTGGCACCATTCGGATAATCTCGCTCTTGCAGGGCATTGGTACTGTCGGCCGGAGAAAGGCAATTGAGATCTGCAGCCGGACAGGTGAGATTGACCACATCTGCGCTGGCGGCTTGCTCTTGAGTATTGTCTGCATGCTGTCGGGTAAAGGCGTCACTCTGGGCGGCGGCCATGGTCAGGGCCAGTCGCGCCTGGGCCGGGTTTTCCCGAATGGCTTGTGCCAGCTGCCCTCGGGGGGTTGAATCCTCCTCGGGAGTGGTATGGCTCAGCGCCTGGGCAATCACGGAATCAAGCTGGGACCATGGCAAGCGTGTCAGGACATAAAGGGTGATCAGATTGTGGACCGGGTAGCCGCATTGGCTCAGTTCTTCCCAGCCTCTGGGTTGACGACTGCGCGCCAACGCTTCGAGCGGAATGGCACACACCTGATGGGTGGTCAGGGCTGCCAGGCTGTCGGCCTTGGCAAAATGGAGGCGATGGCTGATGGCGGTAGGGACAATATGGGTGTCGTGAGAAGCCGGAGCCCCAGCCAGTATCCGATAAACCTTGCCTTCCCAGGTATCACCCAGATTACAGCTGCGTTGAGATAGGTAGTTGTAAACCGCATCCAGCGGGTCCAGGAGGCAAAGCACCTTGCCGGTATGCCACTCGCTCCAGCGCTTTTGGCGACTGTGATGGGTCGGCGCGGCCACGAAGCCGACTCCCGCAGCGCTGAGGGTGAGTGTGCGGTTGACTTCGTTGTTTTCAACATGTCTGACATAGAGTGTCGCGTTTTTTGCCATGTTGCGCAGCAGAGCGTCACTGACTTCGATGCTGTAAATGGGGGATATATGGCTGATGTCGGAGCCTGCATCCAGTTCATGGAAGAAGACCTTGATGCTGGCGGGCGCTTCATCCCCGACGGGCACCAGCCAGTGCAGGGACCAACTGCCCTTCTCCTGTCTGTGGTAGCTGTAACTGCGAGGCTCCTTGCCTGCGGTGGCGCTGGTTAGCGTGATGCTCGAGCCATCGCTGCGCAGGGTCAGGGCATTGTCGATGGCGAGTTTGAGGCTGTTGCTTCCTTCACCCAGCACCATGGAGTAGTGCAATACGCCTTGTTCTGCTTGTTCATCAAGCAAAGTGGAGAGATCGAGTTGGCTGGATCTGACACCTTGGCCAAGGTCCAGGTTGCAGCGGGTTGCGCACTCCTGCCACAGATTGAATGACTCTTCAGCCATGGCCGGTGAGATGACACCGCCTAACATGGCCAAGCCACTGAGTAGAGAAGCCCATTTTGTATTTTTCCGCATGTTTTTACCTTCTGGTGATATCAGGGCCACTGGTGTGTGGCGTTGTCTTCCTTGGTGAATACGACATCATCCCTGCCAGACGAAATGAGAATTATACTCGTCTGAGATCATCACCATAACGGCCCATAATGCTGGGGCAACCCTCCATATGGGGTCGATTAATGTGTTTAAAATCAATGTGATATGAAATCACTTGTTGATGATTTACACAGCTGGCAGTGGTGAAGGGCAACCGCTTTGTCAGCGAGGAAGCGGGCAGGCAGGAGACATCCTCACCCGGTCGGGGTGAGGATGTGATGACGCAGAAGGGTCAATTGACGGTGACGTGGTTGGGGGCCGGCTTGGCCAGCCCCATTACGCTGGGGTAGTGGCGGGGATCCAGGCGCAGCACCAGCAGGCTCATCAGCGCCAATCCCCCCAGTTGCCACTGCCAGGCGGCCGCGAAGTCGCCACTCAGATGATGGAGGCAGGCCGCAACCCAGGGGCCGGTTGCCGCCAGCATAAAGCCGAACCCCTGCATCAGGGCGCTGAGGGTGCCGGCGCGGCGTGGGTCGGGCAGGTGATCCAGCGCTATCACCATGATGAGGGAGAAGCTGCCGCCAAGCCCGGCGCCGCACAGCATGCACCAGAGGATGGGGGCGGCTTGTGGGGCGAGCCAGAGGCCGCCAAATCCTGCTACCTGCATGATGATGGCAAGGCCCATCCAGAGGCGGCGATCTGTGTTGCGTGCCGCCAGCAGGGGCAGGCCGAGACCGCTGGCGGTCTGGGCCAGTGCCAGCCAGGCCACCAGCTCGCCCCCTTGCTGGGCGCTCCACCCTTGCGCCATATAGGCGGGCGCAAGCCAGGCGACGACTATGCCGTAGCCGCTGTTGATGATGCCAAAGCAGCCGATCAGCAACCAGCTGCGGGGCAGGGTGATCAGCCGCTGCTCACCGTGTGGAATAGCCACCACGGCGGCGCTTGGCAGGCGGACTTTCCACGCCAGCCAGACCATGGCCAACAGCACCGGCAGACTCCACAGGGCAAGCGCCTGCGACCAGTCTAGGCTTGCCGCCAGTTGCGGGGTGAGGCTGGCTCCCAGCGCTCCGCCCCCCATCATGCAGGCCGAGAAGATCCCCATCACCAGCGGCACCTTGTGGGCGAAGCTCTGCTTGATAAGGCCGGGCAGCACCCCTTGCACCAGCGCCGAGCCGAGGCCACAAAGCGCCGCGCTGGCGATCAGCAGGGCGCCGCTTTGGGCATCAAAGCGCATGGCGTTTCCCATCCCCAGCAGCAAGAGAGCGGCCCCCAGCAGTTGACTTGGACCCGTGAGGCGGCGCAGGCCAGGGGTGATCAGCACGCCGACGCCGATGAGCCAGAGGGGCAGCAGGGTGAGCCAGGCCAGGGTATCCATGCCGAGGCCAAGGCGGTTGTCTATCGCTTGGACCAGCGGCCCTATGGCGGTGAGAAAGGGACGCAGATTGAGGCCAATCAGGATCACCAGCACCAGCAGGGCCAGATCCTGCTTGCTGTGGTGCAGGGTGCTGGCGGGCAGGTCCTTACTCATGGGCTGGTTCCGCCTCTGAGTTGTCTCCATAGAGCGCGGCGGCGGCGAGGGCGACTGGTAGTTTGATGAGGGGCAGAGGTGGCGGGCTGAGGGGCAGTCGCAACTTGTCATAGCTCGATGTGCTGTCAAAGCCGAAGGGGGCTGCATCATGGTTATCAAAGGCGTAATAGACGGCGCAGATGCCGTTCATCACCAGCGCACTCAGGCACATGGGGCAGGGGTGGCCGCTGGCATAGACGATGGCGCCCGCCAGCGGCCCGGATTGGCTGGCCTGGCGCAGGGCTTCCAGCTCTGCATGGCGGGTGGGGTCACCCTCCAGATGCATGGCATTGACGGCGCTTGCCACCAGTCGGTCATTTTGCACCAGCAGGGCCGCGAAGGGGCGACCTCCTCGCTGCCGATTCTGCAGGGCCAGTTGCAGCGCCTGCTCCAGCCACTCTGGATGGGAAGGGGCCGTGAGGGCGGTCAGCGACGAGACAAGGTAGGAGCCTGAGGGCTCGGCAGGAGAGTGGGGCATGAGAGAAACCTTGAACCTATGGGGGAGCAGACCAGCCTAGTGGTGCCATCAATCATTTGGAAATTAAATGATAGAATGACATCCAGTAATTTTGTAAATGGAGAATGCCATGCTGGATCCCCTGTTGCTGCGCAGCTTCGTCGCCATCATAGACACGGGCAGCTTCACCCGTGCCGGTGAGCGGGTGCACCTGACCCAGTCCACCATCAGCCAGCAGATACGGCGCCTCGAGCAGCAGCTCGGCTGCCCGTTGCTGGACAGAAGTGGTCGTCAGGTGGTGACCACGGCGGAAGGTGAAAAGCTGTTGGGGCTGGCCCGCCGCATTCTGGCGCTGCTGGCAGAAGCCGAGGCCCAGGTGACAGAAGCGAGCCTGCAATTGAGCCTGGGGGTGCCGGAGGATTTCGCCGCCGGCGCCATTGCCCCCGTGCTGGCCGCATTTGCCCGCCAATATCCGCAGGTGCGGCTGGAGGTACAAAGTGGCCTCAGCCACGGGATTTGGCAGCGCTTCGAGGCCGGCGAGCTGGATCTGGCGCTGGTCAAGCAGGGCCGCGGGCGAGGAGCACCACTCGCCAGCTGGCGTGAACCTCTGGCCTGGGTCGACAGCCGCGACTGGCCTGCCTGTGATCGCGATCCCCTGCCGCTGGTGGTGTTCCCAAGTGAAGGGCTCTATCGACGCCAGATCACGGATGCGCTCGATGGGCAGGGGCGGCGCTGGCGCATCGCCTATGTCAGTGCCAGCCTCGCCAGCTTGCAGGGTGCGGTGAGCGCCGGGATCGGGGTCAGTCTGCTGCCAACACGCCTGCTGCAACCGGATCAGGTGGCTCTTTCGCACTGGCCCAGGATCAATCCGGTCGAGTTGGCCCTGCATCTGGGGGCGGAGCGGGGCGAACCCCTGGCCCGCCTCAGCGAGGCCCTGATTGCCCTGTGCGACCAGGTGATGGGGCCTGCCTGAATGGTTCGGGCGCGCTGTTGAGGGGCCCGCCTCAGGCCATGGCCTGGCGCGGCACAACGGCGAGCCAGAGTTCCACTTCGCCGCTGCCGGTGTGGGGGTCATATTCGGCGCCATAGCGCTCGAAGTCGGGCTGGTGGGCAGACTGGTAATCCGATTGCGCCAGCCAGTCCAGTGCTTGCTGCCAGGTGTGCGGCATGGTCGAGACATGACCCTGATGCAAAAAGACGGCATAGGTCTGGGGCTGGATGCGCATCCGCCCCAGCGTCTTGGGCAGTACCTCCAGCGCGGCGACTTCCACCGCACACATATATTCGCATTCCGTGGCGGTCACGCCGCAAATGACGCCATAGGCATGCTCCCCCAGCTGGCCCGGCAGTGGACCCAGGGCGCTGAAATCGCGCCACTGACCGCCGAAGTCGGCGTGCGCGAATGCATGATGGCGACGCAGGCCGCCAAACAGCATGGGGCGGCCGGTTTCGAAACGGATAGGGCCTGTCATGACACCTCCTGTGTAGGGTGGGGCGGCAGCGCTGCCGCGTTCAGTGATCCTTGCCTTCCTTGAGCTTGCGTTGATAGTCCTCGGACACGATGGCCAGCGCCGCCAGCGCCAGCGCGGGATCGATCCGGTTGGTTTCCAGCAGCTCGATAAGATCCACCGCCAGCTTGACCTCGGGCGGGGCATTTTCCAATGACATGACAGACTCCGTAATGGGAAAAGCGCCATTATACAGAGCCGCACCCGGATAGGGACCGGCCCTGTATCACAGGGGATGAAGGGTTCAGAGGTGCTGACGCATCTCCTTGTCTATCTCCTCGCGCAGGGCCATCAGTTTTTTGGCGTATTGCTGCAAGCTCAGATCGGCGGCCGAGACAGGTTGCCACTGGGGCACCCTGGTTGGCGTGCCCGTCTCGTCCATGGCGACGAAGATGATGATGCAGTGGGTGGTCTTGTGGCGCTGCCGGTCCGCTGGATGGCGACTGTAGACATCCACCGCCAGGTGCATGCTGGTGGTGCCTGTGTGGATCACCTGGGCGTGTACTTCCACAAGCTGGCCTATCTGGATGGGCCGCAGGAAGCGGATCCCCCCCACGTAGACGGTGACAGCATAGCCGCTGCACCAGCCGGCGGCGCAGGCGTAACCGGCCTGATCGATCCACTTCATCACCATGCCGCCGTGCACCTTGCCGCCGAAATTGACGTCGGCGGGCTCGGCCAAAAACTGCAGGGTCAGCTCGCGGGGTGGGGTCATGCTCTCTCCTTGTCTTGACATAGTCGCGGTACCGGTTGGTTCATTGGCGCCATGGCGGGCCTGAGAAGCTGGCCAGCATTTATGTCAGGTATACCGCGAATGGCGACAAGATGCACAGCGCCCGGCGTGATATTGGGCGCGTATTCACTCTTGGTTCATAAACTCGGCGCAAGCATGGGGGGTCAATTGCGAGGAGTCATGATGAAACAAATGCTGGATCAGTTGTTGGGCGCTGGCAAAGGTTGGCTCAACGAAGGCGGCGACAGCCGCAAGGCGCAGATGAAGGGTGTGGCGCAGGGCGGCCTGGCTGCCGGTGCCATGGCCTTGCTGCTTGGCAACAAGAAGATCCGCAAGTATGGCGGCAAGGTGGCGGCGGTGGGCGGTGCAGCGGCCCTCGGCGGGCTGGCCTACAAGCTTTATCAGGATTGGCAGGCCCAGCAGTCGAGCCCGGCGCAACCGACCCAGCCCCTCGATACTCTGCAGGGCAATGCGCTGGATGCCCGTGCAGCCTTGCTGGTCCGCGCCATGGTGGCGGCCGCCCGGGCCGACGGTCATATCGACAGTGCCGAGCGCGAGAAGATCCAGCAGTACCTGACCGAGCAGGGTCAAAGTGATACGGCGCGCTGGATTGACACCGAGCTTGCCCGCCCCCTCGACCCCCATGCCCTGGCGCGTGAGGTGACCGACATGGAGCTGGCCACCGAGGTGTACCTTGCCTCCCTGCTCGCCATCGAGACGGATCACTTTATGGAGCGCGGTTATCTCGACGAGCTGGCCCGGGCGCTCAAGCTCGATGACAACCTCAAGAGCAGCATAGAGCGGCAGGTAGCCCAGCTGAGCGCTCCCGCCTGACAGGGCAGGGATCAATACCATCGATAGCCGATAACGCCCCTGTCACGGGGCGTTGTTGTTTCCGGCATCCAGATGGGGAGCGAGCTGCTGGTGAATAAGTTCAGCCAGCTGGGCGAGGGCGGTTTCCAGCTGAGGGCTCCAAGGATGGGAGCTGTTGAGGCGCAGGCAGTGGTTGTACTGCCCCTGACTGGAGAAGAGCGCGCCGGGCGCCAGCGAGAAGCCGCAGGTGAGCGCCCGGGCGTGCAGTGCCCGGCTGTCGAGACGGGGGTCAAACTCCAGCCAGAGGAAGTAGCCGCCATCGGGGGCGCTGATGCGCACTTCATCCGGAAAGAGGCGCAGCAGGGCGGCCCGCATCTGTTGCTGGCGCTGGGCCAGGGTGTGGCGCAGACAGCGAAGATGGGCATCTACCCCGCCCTGGCGCAACATCTCGGCCAGTGCCAGCTGGCTTGGCACATTGGTCGACAGGGTCGACATCAGTTGCAGCCGCTGAATGCGCTCGGCATGGGGCCCTGCCACCACCCAGCCGACCCGAAAGCCAGGGGCCAGGCATTTGGAAAACGAGCTGCACAGCAGGCTGTCGCCCCGCACATCCCAGCATTTGAGCGGCTTGGGCCGTTCACGGCCAAAGTAGAGATCGGCGTAGACGTCGTCCTCCACCAGTGGCACCTCATGCTGGCTCAGCAACTGCATCAGCGCCTGCTTGTGGCCGTCTGGCATTGTGTGGCCCAAGGGGTGCTGCACATTGCCCATCAGCCAGCACGCCTTGATGGGGCGCTGGGCCAGCGCCTCGGCCAGCAGGGCGAGATCGATGCCCACCCCCGGGATCACGGGGATCTCCACCGCATTGAGTTTCAGCCTCTCTATGGCCTGCAGGGCGCCATAGAAAGTGGGGGATTCCACCACCACCCAGTCCCCCGGCTCTGTCAGTACCTGCAAGCTCAAGGAGAGTGCCTCCATGGCCCCGGTTGTGATGATGATCTCCTGCGGGCTCACCGCCAGGCCATCACTGGCGTAGCGCTGGGCGATGGCGCGGCGCAGCGCCTCGTTGCCGGGAGGCAAATCAGCTACCGTGCTGAAGGGATCGAGTTTGCGCATGCAGCTGGCCAGTGCGCGCCCGAGCTGGGGATGGGGGAACAGGGTCGGGTCGGCCACCGACATGCCAAGGGGCACCAGTTCTCGCGACTTGCTCGCCTGCAGCACCTCGAACACCAGATCGTTGATGTCCACCGAGCCTGTGTAGTGCGCTTGCTGCTGTGCGCTGGCTCGCAGCGGGGAGGGGGCGGCCTTGACGTAGTAGCCGGACTGGGGCCGCGCCAGTATGAGACCGCGGCTTTCCAGCAGCTGATAGGCCTGCAGCACCGTCATGGGGCTCAGATGGTGGATCTTGCAGCTCTGGCGGATGGAGGGAATGCGCTCCCCCGCTTGCCAGACGCCGCTCGCTATCTGTTGTTGCAACTGATCTGCCAGCTGGCCGTAGAGGGACATGGGGCACTCAAACTGTTATAGGTGTAATTTACTATAACTGCATCTGTTATAGGTGTCATGACCCATGGTGTACTTAACGGACGAGAACCTGTCTGTTAAATGCAACATAGAGAGTCATGCATGATAAGCCTGGATGATGTGGTCAGCCTGTCCCGAATACAGTTCGGTGCGACGGCGATGTTCCATTTTCTGTTTGTGCCCCTCACCCTGGGGCTGTCCTGGATCCTGGCGATCGCCGAGTCGGCCTACGTGATGACCGGCAAGGTGATCTACAAGGACATTACCCGCTTCTGGGGCAAGCTGTTTGGTATCAACTTCGTGATGGGAGTGACCACGGGGATCACCCTGGAGTTCCAGTTCGGCACCAACTGGGCTTACTACTCCCAGTATGTGGGGGACATCTTCGGTACCCCGCTGGCGGTGGAGGGGTTGATGGCCTTCTTCCTCGAGTCGACTCTGGTCGGGCTCTTCTTCTTCGGCTGGGACAAGCTCTCCCGCGGTCAACACCTGCTGGTGACCATGCTGGTGGCGCTCGGCTCCAATCTCTCCGCGCTCTGGATCCTCATTGCCAACGGCTGGATGCAGAACCCGGTTGGCGCCGAGTTCAACCCCGTCACAATGCGCATGGAGTTGGTGGATGTCGCCGCCGTGCTGTTCAACCCTGTGGCTCAGGTCAAGTTCGTGCATACGGTGGCGGCGGGTTATGTGGCGGCGTCCCTGTTCGTGATGGGGATCAGCAGCTGGTATCTGTTGCGCCGGATGGAAGTACGCTTCGCCCTGCGATCCTTCGCCATCGCTTCGGGCTTTGGTCTGGCCGCCATCCTCTCGGTCATCATACTGGGTGACGAGTCAGGCTATACCTCGGGGGAGGCGCAGAAGGTCAAGCTCGCCGCCATCGAGGCGGAGTGGGAGACAGAGCCAGCCCCGGCCGCCTTCACCCTGTTCGGCTGGCCCGATCAGGATGCCGAGACCACCCATGCCGCCGTCAAAATCCCCTACCTGATGGGCATCATAGCCACCCGTTCCCTCGATGAGGTGGTGACCGGCATCAAGGATCTTAAAGTGCAGCACGAGGCGCGGATCCGCAGCGGCATGCTGGCTCATGATGCGCTGGAAGCGCTGAGGGCAGACGGCAGCAACACAGCCGCGCAGGCCACCTTCGATCGTCACCGTCATGATCTCGGTTACGGCCTGCTGCTCACCCCCTATGCCAGGGAGATCGGCAAAGCAGATGAAGGGGCCATTGCCAGGGCCGTGGCGGACTCAATCCCGCAAGTGGCGCCACTGTTCTGGAGCTTCAGGCTGATGGTGGGGATTGGCATAGTGCTGCTGGTGCTGTTTGCCGCCTCTTTCCTGCAACTGTGTCGTGGCAGACTGGTGCAGTCGCCGCGCCTGCTCAAAGTACTGTTCTGGAGCATACCCCTGCCCTGGATTGCCATAGAGGCGGGCTGGTTCGTGGCCGAGTTCGGCCGCCAGCCCTGGACCATCAGCGACGTGCTGCCGGTGTCTGCCTCCGTCTCCTTGCTGCAACCGGGCCAGCTCTGGTTCAGTCTCATCGCCATCTGTCTCATCTACACCAGCCTGCTGGTGGTTGAGCTGTTCTTGTTGCGTCATGTGATCTGCAAAGGGCCTGCCAGCCTGCAGACGGGTCGTTATCAAGGTGAAGTGTTGCAAAACGGGAGTCCTGCCTGATGGATTACGAAACCCTGAAATTGGTCTGGTGGGGGCTGGTGCTCTTCATGCTCATCGGCTTCGTGGTGATGGATGGCTTTGACCTGGGGGTTGGCTTGCTGTTGCCCCTGGTCGGCAAAACAGACGATGAGCGGCGGGTGTTGCTCAACAGTGTGGGCCCTGTGTGGGAGGGCAATCAGGTGTGGCTGATTGCCGGTGCAGGCGCACTGTTTGCCGCCTGGCCCCTGGTCTATGCCGCCGCCTTCTCGGCGCTCTACGTGCCCTTCATGTTCCTGCTGTTTGGGCTCTTTCTGCGCCCGGTCGGCTTTGACTATCGCAGCAAGTTGGCCTCACCCCGCTGGCGACGCTGGTGGGACAGAGCACTGGTGACGGGGGCCCTGCTGCCGACCCTGGTGTTTGGTGCGACGCTCGGTTTTCTGCTGCAAGGCTTGCCGTTTCGCTTCGACGCTGCCCTGCGCATCCACTACGGTGCCTTTGAGTTTCACTGGCCCTTGCTGTTGACCTGCATGGGTACGGCACTGGCCCTGCTGATGCTGCACGGTGCCAGCTTCTTGCAGTGCAAGACGCAAGGGGTTATCGCCGAGCGCTGCGCCCGTCAGAGCCTCTGGCTCGGCCCCCTTGCCAGTGGCCTGTTTGCCCTCGGCGGCGTCTGGCTCAGCCAGATGGCGGGTTACCAGATCAATGAGATAGGTGATCTCAATGGTGCCCTCACGCCGCTGATGAAGCAGGTGGGGCTGGCGCCGGCGGGTTGGTTCACCAACTTCCTGTCGCACCCCTGGCTCTGGAGTGTGCCGGTCCTCGGCCTCTTGCTGCCCATGGTGAGCACGCTGGCAAGCAGCTTTGGCCGGGCGCGGCTGGCCATCCTTGCCAGCGGCGGTGCCTGCGCCACCATGATGCTGACCATCGCCATAGCCCTGTTCCCCTTCGTACTGCCCTCGTCGCTGGATCCGTCGAGCAGTCTGACCCTGTGGGATGGCACCTCCAGCGAGCACACCCTCTTCATCATGCAGGGAATAGTCGCCGTGCTGATGCCCATCAATATCGGCTACACCCTCTGGGTCTACCGGGTGGTGCGGGGCAAGGTGAGCACCCAGCAGGTGCGCCAGCACGGCCATAGCCTCTACTAACTCAACTAAAGGGACATCTCGACTATGTGGTATTTCACCTGGATATTGGGGCTGGGGTTTGCCCTGCTGTGCGGCTTGGTCAACCTGCTCTGGCTGGAGGCCCGCTGGGCCGCTGACGAGGATCTCAAGGAGTCTTGAGTCCGCTATCGCTGTTTTGGATATGGAAAAGGCCGACACCCAGTGTCGGCCTTTTGTCTGCACAAGGGTTTAGAGTGCCAGCGCCAGTCTGGCTTCGCGCCGCTCGCTGACATGGGTCAGCCCATAGGCCAGCAGCACGATAAGGGCGCCAATCCAGGGGGTGTGCATCAGGCCTAGGTGTTCCACCACTAAGCCACCCACCACGGATCCCAGTGCTATGCCGACGTTGAAGGCGGCGATGTTGAGGCCGGAGGCGACATCCACCGCATTGGGGGTATGGCGCTCGGCCTGTTGCACCACCAGCACCTGCAGGCCTGGCACGTTGCCAAAGGCAAAGGCGCCCCACACCAGCACGGTCAGCACTGCCAGCACAGGGTGTGGCGCAGTAAAGGTCAGCACCAGCAACACCAGCGCCAGACCGCCGAACAGCAGTTTCAGGGCGGGCAGGGGGCCCAGTCGGTCTGCCAGCTTGCCACCCCAGATATTGCCAAAGGCCACAGAGACACCGTACACCAGCAGGATCAGGCTCACGGCACCGGCACCAAAGCCGCTCACCTGCTGCAAGATGGGAACGAGGAACGTAAAGGCGGTGAAGGCGCCACCGTAACCCAGGGCTGTCTTGGCATACACCAGCAGCAGCGGTTTCTTGGTCAACACGGCGAGCTGTTCGCGGATGGTCGAGGCCGCCCCCTTGGGCAGGTTATTGGGGATCAGCAGCAGGCTGCCTACCATGGCGATCAGCCCCAGCAGGCTCACCACCAGAAAGGTTTCACGCCAGCCAAACACCTGACCAATCCAGGTGCCGAGTGGCACACCAGTCACCAGCGCCACTGTCAGACCGCTGAACATGATGGCGATGGCGCTCGCCGCCTTCTCTTTGGCTACCAGGCCGGTGGCTATGGTGCTGCCCACCGAGAAGAAGACCCCGTGGGCCAGACCGGTCAGCACCCGAGCGACGATCAGGCTCTCATAGCCAGGGGCTTGCCAGGCCAGCAAGTTGCCGGCGGTAAAGAGCGCCATCAAGCCCACCAGCAGCCACTTGCGCGGCAACTTGCCGGTGAGCGCCGTCAACAGCGGGGCGCCTATGGCCACCCCCATGGCATAGAGGCTGACCAGCAGCCCTGCCGAGGGCAGCGACACATTGAGTTGTTCGGCGATGGTGGGAATGAGCCCCACGATCACGAATTCGGTAGTGCCGATCGCAAAGGCACTCAGGGTGAGGGCAAATAATGCCAGTGGCATACAAACTCCTTGGATAGTGACTCCCGACGGGAGAAGGTGGCCAGTATGCCGAGTCACTTTGTTGGCAAAAATGACGGTAACGTCAAATTACTTTTGCCAAATGAGCATCAATAGGCGGCGTGACGGCACCACAATCGACCCGCGTGATCGCAGGTCGCGAGCGGGAGGCCGGCATGACCAAGGAGTAAGAGCAGCAGGGCGAAACCTGGCTGACAAGTGAGGGTGGCAGCAGACAGCAGAAGGCGGGATAACCTGTGACCGGGATTGGCGGGCGCTGCAGCAAGGGGTGGCAAGAGCGGCAATAGAAAGCGGGAGGCACTGTGCCTCCCGCTGGTTTTTTTGCTGATTCTCTCAGACCCTTTTTTACGCCCTGCATCCCGAATGGGAGAAGGACCGAGGATGAGTGAATGGCACAGGCAATGACAAGACGTTGCTTTGCCCTCACGCGCTCTCACAGGGCGAGGACAAAGCCTGTTTAGTCCCAAGCTGGTGCAAAGTCCGGGTCGGCGCAGCGTTCACCCCGCTCCAGGGTGGCGATCTGGGCCATCTCTTCACTGCTCAGGGAAACCTCGAGGGCAGCCAGATTGGCGGCCTGATTCTCCCGCTTGGTGGAACTCGGGATCACCGTCATGCCCTGGGCCAGCAGCCAGGCCAGCGACACCTGGGCTGCCGACACCTTGTGGTACTTGCCTATCTCCATCAAGATCGGCTCACCCAGCACCTTGCCGTAAGCCAGCGGCATATAGGCGGTGATGGCGATGCCCTGCTCCTGGCAGAATTCCACCACCTTGCGGTTTTGCAACAAGGGGTGGATCTCTACCTGCTGGTGAGCGATGGCGCCGGGACCCAGAATGTCGATGGCTTCTTTAAGCTGGGCAACCGTGAAGTTGGAGACCCCAATTTCACGGGTCAGGCCCAGGGATTTGGCTTCGGCCAGCTGCTCCAGATAGACCGCCATCGGCACCTCGTCGTTGGGGGAAGGCCAATGGATCAGCGCCAGATCCAGATAGTCGGTGCGCAGTTTCTCAAGGCTGGTTTTCAGGCTAGGGATCAGCTTGCCTTCGGCAAACTCGCTGGTCCACACCTTGGTGGTGAGGTAGATATCTGAGCGGGGCACCGAGGTTGTCGCCAGCACCTCGCCCACTTCGCTTTCGTTGTCGTAAATCTGGGCGGTATCGATATGGCGATAGCCGAGCGCCAGGCCGGTATTCAGGGTTGCAAGCAGTGGCTCACCTTTCAGGCGAAAGGTGCCCAGACCCATGGCGGGCATTTTCATCATCTATTTCCTCAAATGGGGTGTTTGGCCCTTGCCCAGAGCAAAGGCGTTGGCTCGGTGCAAAAGCCGTGGCGGCGGTGCAAGTTGGCAGCGCCATCGTCAACGAGTCTCGGGATACTCAGGCCGGCAGTCGGCGGTAATTGCGAATATTACTGCTGGCAAACCAGGGCTCGGCCCTGGCGATAAAGTCGAGGAAGTGAGCTTGCTGCTGGTGGGCCTTGAGCGCGGCTTCGCTCTCCCACTCTTCGTGCAGCATCCAGCTATGGGGATTGTCCCTATCCTGATACAGCTGGTAGCGCTGGCAGCCCGCCTCTTGCAGGGTGGCCGCAATCAGCGGCTCAAGGGCGGCCCGGAACTGGGCGGAAAATTCGGGTTTGGCTTCAAGTTGGGCAATCACAATCACGGGTGATGACATCTGAACCTCCTTGCTAAAACGAAGGTCAGTATGCCTGCCGCAAGGGGAGGGGAATAGGGCAACAGTCGCAAAACACTATTGAGAAAAGAGCAGCAATGAAAGAGCAGGCGCTGCGCCAGAGGCCGATATGGGTGAAGGGTTAATAAGGGGGAAATAGAGAAGGGGACGGTTGGCGCGCCCCCTTGCCATCAGGCATTGGCTGGCTCGGACCAGACCGCAAATTCATTGCCGCTGGGTTCAACAAAGTGAAAACGGCGGCCACCGGGGAAATCAAACAGGGGACGGTTGATGGTGCCGCCATGCTGGCTCACCTTGGCCTGGGTTGCCTCTATATCGGCGCTGTAGAACACCAAGAGCGCGCCTCCCTGAGCCGTGTGGCTGCATAGTTCCGCTTTATAGAAACCGCCGTCCAGCCCCTCATCGGCAAAGGCGCAGTAGTCGGGACCGTAGTCGGCGAACTGCCAGCCAAATACGGCTTGAAAGAAGGCTTTGGTGGCCGCGAGATCACTGGCCGCAAACTCCACATAGTTCAGTTTTTCATGGGTTTTCATATGGGTTATCTCCGTTGGCGTCGCTGCACAATATTATGAGTTAGCTGCGACAGGCTGCAGCAATTGATGACTGGATCAGTTCTTCATAGATATCCGCTTGTCCAGCTGGCAGGAGTTGCCGGTGAATCTCGCGACGTTTGGCGGTATTGCAGAGTCTTTCGGCTAACCAGCCGGTCAGATAGATCGATGATAGACAACCTCCTGCGGTGGCGATATTGCCCTCGACCACCAGTGGTTTATCTTGCACATCTACCCCCAAGGTGAGCAGGGCGGGCTTGGCATCCGGATGAGTCGTGGCTTGCTTGCCATCGAGCAGACCCAGTTTCGCCAAAATAAAGGAGCCTGCGCAGATCGAACCAATCAACTGTTTTGCAGGATCCAGTTTGAAAGAGGACATAAATTGCGGGTCGGCCAGCACGGCCGGAATACCTTGTTGTCCGCTACAGAAAATGACGGCGTCGGCATCATTAGCTGCCATAAGATGGTCATCGGTGGTGACAGTGTTACCCAGTACGGAATGGTGGCTTGGCTTGGTGCCCAGTACTTTCACCACCCAGTCGTGCCTGGTTCTGCCAAGAATGTCTTTTATCAAGAAAAAATCGATGTCGGTAAAATCGTCAAAAAGAACAATGGCGATGGTATGCATCCGAGCTTCCTGCTGTTTTGTCTGGGGGAATGAGCGATGGTGGGAGTTGGCTATTTGAATTCTTCACCATGGCTTTCCAGTCGTTCCCAAGGGATCAATTTCAGCTGCTTGCGCCTAAGCCAGAGCCAACTTGCCATAAAAATACCGAATAATCCGGCAAACAGGGCTGTTTGGCGCAGGGAAAATAGCGGATCCATCCCCATGGGTTGCCAGCTGAAAAACCACATAAACAAGCCCCAGATCAGCCCGGCGCTCACGCCAAACCAGAGCGTATTGCTTAGCCAGCCCTGATAGTGAGGTGGTTTGACTGGGCAACCCAGCCTGCGCAGCAATCTGCACAGTGGCGGATTGTAGTTGGCATGCCATACCCCTTTGCTGGCCAGCTCCTGATGGGCTGCGGTCAGCCGCTCTTCAAATGTCATGGTGTTCATCCTTGTCACAACTTGGTGTCATACGATGCCGTTTTGGCTGCATTCTACTGGCAAACCATCAACGCGATGTGAGCTCTCTGTCACGTTATTTGTCTGCGCACTGTAAGCTCTGGCGTCACGGCACACTTGCCAAGCCAGATCTGCTGCAACGATTAAGATCCTTGCTCCTGTCGGGATTGCAGCAATGAATCCCTATTCTGATCAGTGATTGACATAGCCCGACCCGTTGCCAATCACTACAGGGCGGCAATGATGACTGGATGCAGCCTTCTTGCGATCACCATACCAAGGAAAATGGAGACGAAGAGAGGGAGAGGATCCCGGCTGCGTCGATAGCTGCGCCAGTTGCCATTGTGGTGGCGGAAAAGCCGGTAGGTGAGAACAACAAGACAAATTGCGGTTTGAATGAAGCAGTTAACTGAAAAACTGATCATGACTTTGACGAAATCGGGCAAGGTTGAGAGTCCGTGTCTGTGAAATTTGCTTTTCAGCGCGTGGGCTGCACTTGGCTCAAATCCGAAGAGGGGCTTCAGCCTTCTCCTGCCGCGCCTTCACTGATTGGTTGGCATTCCAGCTGCTCCCAGGTGGTCAAACCAAGCTGTCTGAGTGCCAGCCAGAGCCTGATTAAGGTCAAGAGGTCAAATATGACGGCGGATAGCGCTGTGCTGTACAAGGCAGATACGGGATCCCTTCCCTCTGGGTACCAGACGAAAATCCACATCGTCAGACCATAGATCGGCGCCAGATTCAGGCCGGCACAGAGGAAATTGACCAGCCAGCCCGCGTAATAAGGGGGCTTGAGGGTACAGCCAATTTTACGCAGCAGTTTGAAAATCCACGGGTTGTAGTTGCATTCCTTGATGCCTTTGTCAGCCAAAGTCTGATGGGCGATGGTCAGCCGCTCTTCAAATGTCATTGATTTGTCTCATGCTGGAATGGCTCCATACGGTGCTTTTTTTGGCGGCATTCTACTGATTAAGTCGGCGGAGGGATAGTGCTTATCTCTGGTTGTTTCTCTTTAAAAAACAAGATCCGCTGTCAGAGTGCCCTTGCCAACCCTGAGCGATTACACCTATAAAGACCCAATACTCTTGCCTGGATAACAGCAATGAAGACCCATTCTGATGAACTGACCCTGTTCGTGGCCGTGGTGGAGGCGGGCAGTTTTCGCCAGGCGGCGGAGAACCTCGGCATGGACAACTCTGTGGTGAGCCGCGGCATCAAGCGGCTGGAGGAGAAGCTCGCCACCCTGCTGCTCAACCGTACCACCCGCCGAGTCAGCCTGACCGAGGAGGGGAGCTGGTTCTATCAGCGGGCGGTAAATATCCTGACCGAGATGAGCGAGGCGGAGGGACACCTGCTCAGCCGCAAGGAGCAGCCGGAGGGAATATTGCGGGTCGATGCGGCCACCCCCTTTATCCTGCATCGACTGGTGCCCATCATAGGCGAGTTTCGCCGCCGCTATCCCGCCATCGAGCTGCAACTGCACAGCTCGGAAGGTTTCATCAATCTGATGGAGCGGCGGGTAGACATGGCCATTCGTATCGGCGAGCTGACGGATTCTTCCCTGCGTGCCTTGCCGCTCGGTCGCACGCGCCTGCGGCTGCTGGCATCCCCTGCGTATTTGAACGAACGCGGCACACCGCGCCAACCTGCGGATCTGCTGGCGGGCCACGAACTGCTGGGCTTTTTGCATCCTGATCACCTCAATCACTGGCCGCTGCTCAGTGCCGAGCAGGGGGATCGCTTCGCCATCACCCCGACCCTGCGGGCCAGCAGCGGCGAGACCCTGCGTCAGCTGGCGCTGGCGGGGCAGGGGATCGTCTGTCTGTCGGACTTTATGACAGGGCCTGATCGTTCAAGCGGCGCCCTGGTGGAGGTGCTGGCTCGCAGCAACAGCGGTGCCTCGCGTCCCGTCAATGCGGTCTTCTACTCCGATGCCCAGCGGGATATCCGGTTGCGGGTCTGGCTCGACTTTATCAAGGAGCAGATCGGCAGCCATACCCTGTGAGGGGGGAGTGGGAAGGGCGCCCCCTCCCGGCTTCCCCTTTGCAAGGGGAGTAGAAGTTGGCTTCCGTCTCTGACAAGCAGAGGGCTGGGATCCGCTGGCAAGGGAAGAGGTGTCGCTGGCACCCAGCCGTGACAAGGGGAAGGGATTTGACTGGCCGGCAGATATACGTTGCCAATGGCCGGAGTGGATATAGAGCTCAAAGAAGAGGCCGACATCGCTGTCGGCCTCTTTGTTTGTTCATCTCGGAAAGATGTCGGTTGCCCGATTAATCCTCTTCGGCCCAGCGGCGTGAACGTTCAACCGCTTTCTGCCAGCCGTGGTAGAGCTTGTTGCGCTCTTCGTGGCTCATCTGCGGGATGAATTCACGATCCACGCTGAACTTGTCTTCCAGTTCGTCAGAGCTCTTCCAGAAGCCGACGGCCAGACCGGCCAGGAAGGCGGCGCCCATGGCGGTGGTCTCGATGCGAGTCGGACGCACCACAGGGGTGTGCATCATGTCGGACTGGAACTGCATCAGGAAGTCGTTGGCAACCGCGCCGCCGTCTACCTTGAGGGCGGCCAGCTTGATGCCGGAGTCCTGCTGCATGGCATCCAGCACATCGCGGCTCTGGTAGGCGATGGATTCCAGCGCGGCACGGATGATGTGGTTGCGGTTGGCACCACGGGTCAGGCCGACCATGGTGCCGCGAGCATAGGGATCCCAGTAGGGGGCGCCCAGGCCGACGAAGGCCGGCACCAGATAGACGCCATTGGTGTCACCCACCTTGGAGGCGAAGTAGTCGGTATCGCGGGCATCATGGATGAGCTTCAGCTCGTCACGCAGCCACTGCACGGTAGCGCCGCCCATAAAGACAGCCCCTTCCAGCGCGTAGTTCACTTCCCCTTTCGGGCCGATGGCGACGGTAGTCAGCAGGCCGTTGCTGGAGCGAACCGGCTCTGTGCCCGTGTTCATCAGCAAGAAGCAGCCAGTACCGTAGGTGTTCTTGGCCATCCCTTTTTCGAAGCAGAGCTGACCGAACAGGGCAGACTGCTGGTCACCGGCAATACCGGCGATGGGGATGCGGGAGCCGCCGCCACGGGTGGTGTAGCCATACACTTCGGAGGAGGGCTTGACCTCTGGCAGCATGGACAAGGGAATGCCCAGCTCGTCCAGCATCTTCTCGTCCCACTTCAGGTCGCGAATGTTGTAAAGCATGGTGCGGGAGGCGTTGGTCGGGTCAGTGACATGCACTTCGCCGTTGGTCATCTTCCACACCAGCCAGGTGTCTATGGTGCCGAACAGCAGTTCGCCGTTCATCGCCTTCTCGCGGGCCCCTTCGACGTTGTCGAGGATCCACTTCACCTTGGTGCCGGAGAAGTAGGCATCCAGCACCAGGCCGGTGTTCTCGCGCACATACTCTTCCAGGCCACGGGCCTTGAGCTCTTCACAGATGGCCGCGGTGCGGCGGCACTGCCAGACGATGGCGTTGTAGATGGGCTTGCCGGTGGCTTTTTCCCAGACGACGGTGGTTTCACGCTGGTTGGTGATGCCGATGGCGGCAATCTCTTCGCTGCGCAGGCCAGTCTTGGCCAGTACTTCGGTGAAGACGGAGGACTGGGTCGCCCAGATCTCCATGGGGTCGTGCTCTACCCAGCCCGCTTTCGGGTAGTGCTGGGTGAATTCGCGCTGGGAGGTGCCGACGATATTGGCATCCTGGTCAAACACGATGGCGCGGGAGGAGGTAGTACCCTGGTCCAGAGCGACGACATATTTTTTTTCAGCAGACATGATGTTCTCCACGTTTTTATTTGCCACGTTGTTACACGTTGGGGAGGGCCGCTCTTATGCGGCGGCCTCTTCTTTGGCGGTTTGGGCAGCTTGCTCGGTGGCGGCAACACGGTTGCCAGGCACACAGGGAGCCAACACTTTCACATACAGGGCGGTACCAAGCTGGGCACCGACGATGGGGCCAAGGATGGGCACCCAGAAGTAGGGGTTGTCACGACCACCAGTCATGGCCACGTCACCCCAGCCTGCCAGGAAGGCAAACAGTTTGGGGCCAAAATCACGGGCAGGGTTCATGGCAAAGCCGGTTAACGGGCCGAGGGAGGCACCGATCACGGCGATCAGGATACCGATCAGCAGGGCGGCGGCGAAGCCTTTGGGGGCGCCGTTGTTGTTGTCACCCAGCGCCATGATGCCCAGCATCAGAACGGCGGTGATCACCAGCTCGACCGCGAAGGCTTGCATGTTGGAGAGCAGGGCGTTCGGGTAGGTGGAGAAGATGCCGGCGGAGCCGAGGCTCTCGACGCTGCCGCGTACCACGTTGTGGGTCACTTCCCACTGGGTGAACAGGCCGCCATAAAGGAAGTAGACAAGGGCGGCGAAGCTGAAGGCGCCAGCGACCTGAGCGATGATGTAGGGCACCACTTTACGCTTGTCGAACCCGCAGAAGGTCATCAGCGCCAGGGTCACGGCCGGGTTCAGGTGGGCACCTGAAATACCGCCGGTCACATAGATGGCGATCGCGACACCCAGACCCCAGGTAATGGAGATTTCCCATTGTCCGAAGTTGGCACCGGCCAGCACCAGGGCGGCCACACAACCGACGCCGAAAAATATCAGCAGGCCGGTTCCGATAAACTCGGCGATGCACTCGCCAAGCAGGGTATTGGGTCTTTGTATGCTCATACTTTTATTCCTTATATCCACCCAGAGTAGGTTTGATGTTCCGTTTTGTTGTTTTTTCAGTCCCATTACTGCATCCGAAAACGTTTTTTCTTGTTTTTTGAGCTGACGCAAACGTTATGCTCGTTTGCGCTCGTTCTCGGACGAGAGAGAAAATAAACCTAAATCGGCCATTCACCACTCCCTCCCCGCAGGAAGTGTGGACAAGATCCCATTCATTGCTAAAAAAATGTGACGGAAAGCAAGTTGTAACAGGGGTTATACCACTTAGTGAGTGCCGCTATCCCTTACCCTGCAAGGGATAGCCGCTGATGAGTGTTTACTCATCCGGCGCTTTATTTTGTAATAAAACTGCAATATTTGAGCCTCCATCACAGATTAAATGTTCACATATGAGCACAATAGGCTCGCTTTCGAATCAGGACTCCTCTGGTTGGTCAGCATGGACAGGGCACCCTCAACCGCCCACAACAACAATAAGGAAGCAGAACATGCTTAGTCTCTTCAGGCCTGCACCACACATAGACAGGCTCCCGGCCGACAAGGTCGATCCCTTCTACAAACGCATGCGTTGGCAGGTGTTTTTCGGGATCTTCTTCGGTTATGCCGGTTACTACCTGGTACGGAAAAACTTCAGTCTGGCGATGCCTTACCTGATCGAACAGGGATTCTCCCGCGGTGATCTGGGCCTGGCCCTGTCCGGGGTTTCCATTGCCTATGGTCTGTCCAAGTTCCTGATGGGGAACGTGTCTGACCGATCCAACGCCCGCTACTTCCTCTCTGCCGGTCTGCTGTTGTCGGCCGGTATCATGTTCATGATGGGGACTGTGCACTGGGCTACCTCCAGCATCGCCATCATGTTCGTGCTTTTGTTCCTGAACGGTTGGGTACAAGGCATGGGCTGGCCGCCCTGCGGTCGTACCATGGTGCACTGGTGGTCACAGAAAGAGCGTGGCGAAGTGGTCGCGGTCTGGAACGTGGCGCACAACGTCGGCGGTGGCCTGATTGGTCCGCTGTTCATCCTGGGGATGGGCTGGTTCAATGACTGGCGCAGTGCCTTCTATGTACCGGCTGCTGCCGCTGCCGCCATTGCGGTGATCGCCTTCTTCGTGATGCGTGACACCCCGCAATCGGTCGGTCTGCCGCCCATCGAGGAGTACAAGGACGACTATCCGAAGGACTATGATGCCAGCCACGAGAAGGAGTTTTCCGCCAAGGAAATCTTCATGAAGTACGTGCTGCACAACAAGCTGTTGTGGTACATCGCCATTGCCAACGCCTTCGTTTACCTCATTCGTTACGGTGTGCTGGACTGGGCTCCGACCTATCTGAAAGAGGCCAAGGATTTCACTGTCGACAACTCCTCCTGGGCCTATTTCCTGTACGAGTGGGCCGGTATTCCGGGCACCCTGCTGTGCGGCTGGATCTCTGACAAGATGTTCCAGGGCCGCCGTGCCCCGGCCGGCATCCTCTTCATGGTGCTGGTCACCCTGGCTGTGCTGGTCTACTGGCTCAACCCGGCGGGCAACCCCACCGTCGACATGCTGGCTCTGGTCGCCATCGGCTTCCTGATCTATGGCCCTGTCATGCTGATCGGTCTGTATGCACTGGAGCTGGCACCCAAGAAGGCAGCCGGTACCGCGGCAGGCTTCACCGGGCTGTTCGGTTATCTGGGTGGTGCAGTGGCGGCCAACGCCATGCTGGGCTATACCGTTGACCACTTCGGCTGGGATGGCGGTTTCATGGTGCTGACCGCGTCTTGCGTTATCTCCATCATACTGCTGGCCATGACCCTCAAGCATGAGAACATCGCCGTCGCTGCCAAGAAGGCGGCTGCCGATAAGGCATAAAACGTGATCCTGCCCTTATCGATCCGAAAAGGGATCAGGTAAACTGCCAAAGGCCCCGCATCTGCCGGGGCCTTTTTTCGTCTCATCATCGGAGTTCAAGCGTGAAGCAAACCCAACGACATCTGGAGATACTGGACGTCCTGACGCGGCAGGGCTTTGTCTCGACGGAGGATCTGGTGACCCACTTTGACGTCAGTCCCCAGACCATTCGCCGTGATCTGAACGATCTCGCCGAACAGAACAAGATCCGGCGCCATCATGGCGGTGCCTCCCTGCATTCGAGTACCGTCAATACCGCCTACAGCGCCCGCAAAGTGATGCAGCTCAAGGAGAAAGAGCGTATCGCCCGCGAAGTGGCCGCCAATATTCCCGATGGTTCTTCCCTCTTCATCGACATAGGGACCACCACGGAGGCCATCGCCCGCGCCCTGCTCGATCACCGCGAGCTGCGCGTGGTGACCAACAACCTCAACGTCGCCAGCATTCTCACCGCCAAGGATGACTTCACCGTCATCATCGCCGGTGGCGAGATCCGCAACCGGGATGGCGGCATAGTGGGGGAGGCGACCCGCGACTTCATCGGTCAGTTCCGCATGGATTACGGTGTCATCGGTATCTCGGGCATCGACAATGACGGCTCTCTGCTCGATTTCGACTACCACGAGGTGAAGATTGCCCAGGCCATCATAGCCCACTCCCGCCAGGTGTTTCTGGCCGCCGACCACACCAAGTTCGGTCGCAATGCCATGGTCAATCTGGGCAATCTCAACCAGATCCACGCCCTGTTCACCGATCAGGAGCCACCGGAGAAGCTGATGCGGCTCATGTCCCAGCACCAGATCGAATGCCATATCTGCTGAGTCACCGTTAACCCCTATCTGGCACCAGGCCGCCATGACGGCGGCCGCTTTTTCCCCTGTTTTCCTCTTCCTCCTGCTGTTTTCCGGCTTACCACCACCCTGGGTATGAGCGCGATCCCACGCACGCTATTTTGCCAGCCAGCCCCTTGCTGACGTCCTGATCACCGACTGGCAGCATTTTTAGCATTGCCAAAACAATCGCGATCACATTTTCTCCATAAAATGTTCGTTTATCATTTTTTCATGCTCTAATATGAGCGAAATCAAACATTGCTGTCATGGCAACACAAAATAAGAAAGAGTAGGTGAACATGAGCGAACATTATGATCTGGTCGTCGTTGGCGGCGGCATCAATGGGGTGGGCATTGCGGCTGATGCAGCGGGTCGGGGTCTGAAGGTTGCCCTGTTCGAGGCAAAGGATCTCGCCTCTGCCACCTCCTCCAACTCCAGCAAGCTGATCCACGGTGGTTTGCGTTACCTCGAACATTACGAATTCCGGCTGGTGAAAGAGGCGCTGGCGGAGCGGGAAGTGCTGCTCGGCATGGCTCCCCACATCGCCCGTCCCATGCGCTTTCGGCTGCCCCATCGCCCGCACCTGCGCCCGGCCTGGATGATACGCGCCGGTCTCTTCCTGTATGACAACCTGGCCAAGCGCGACAAGCTCAAGGGCAGCTGCGGCGTGCGCTTCCTGCCCCAGGACGGCTTGACCGCCGGTATCAACAAAGGCTTCGAGTACTCGGATGCCTGGGTTGATGACGCCCGCCTGGTGGTACTCAACGCCATGATGGCTCGTGATAAAGGGGCCGAGGTACAGACCCGCACCCGCTGCATCAAGGCGGTGCGCGGCTCCAAGCACTGGACATTGACTCTGAAGCGGGAAGGGGGCGAGCAGTTCACCGTCACCTGCCGTGGTCTGGTCAATGCAGCCGGTCCCTGGGTCAAGACCTTCTATGACGAGAGCCTGCACGAGAAATCCCCGCGCGGTATTCGCCTCATCAAGGGCAGCCACATCATAGTGCCGCGTATCCATGAGCGCGAAGAGGCCTATATCCTGCAAAACGAAGACAACCGCATCGTCTTTGTCATCCCTTATCAGCAGGATTACTCCCTCATCGGCACCACGGACGTGGAGCACAAGGGCAGCCCGCGCGAGGCGAAGATCAGCGACGCCGAAATCAACTACCTGTGCAAGGTGGTCAACGCTCACTTTACCCGCCAGATAGCGCCCAAAGATGTCATCTGGACCTATGCCGGCGTGCGACCGCTCTGCGATGACGAGTCCGATTCCCCCCAGGCCGTGACCCGTGACTATACCCTCGAGCTCTCCGGTGAATCCGACGGCGCGCCACTCTTGTCCGTGTTTGGCGGCAAGCTCACCACCTATCGCAAACTGGCCCAGGCCGCCTGCAACAAGCTCAAGCCCTGGTTCAGCCAGATGGGTGAGGACTGGACCGCCACCAGCCGTCTGCCCGGTGGCGAATTTGATTGCTCCACTACCGAGCTGGCGCGCGCCTATATGCTCGAATTCGACTGGCTGGATGAGCGCAACGCCCGTCGCATCGCCGAGGCCTATGGCAGCCACGCCCGCCTCTGGTTGCACGAGGAGCGCGGCCAGCACTTTGGCGCCGGCCTGTACGAGTCGGAAGTGCGTTATCTGATGAGCCGCGAGTGGGCCCATTCGATGGAAGACATACTGTGGCGTCGCAGCAAGCTGGGGCTTCGCCTCTCCCAGCCTGAGCAGCAGCAGCTGCACGCCTGGCTGGAACAACATCAGCACGCCCTGCCCAAGGCAAGCTGATGAAGAAGCGGGCGGCTCCTTGGCCGCCCGTCGTTAAAATGCAACAAACCTCTGCTATAACAAACACCTACACCAAATAAACAATAACAAAGAGCACCTCGCATGAAAAAAATCTCTCTCTCCCTGATAGCCCTTGGCCTGGGGGCCGCCCTTGCATTGCCCGCTCTTGCTGCCGACGAAGGCAAGATAGTGATCGCCCACCGTGGCGCTTCGGGCTATCTGCCCGAGCACACCCTGGCATCCAAGGCGCTGGCCTATGGCATGGGAGCCGATTATCTGGAGCAGGATCTGGTGATGACCAAGGATGACCAGCTGGTGGTGATGCACGATCACTTCCTCGACGGCATCACGGACGTGGCCGAGCGCTTCCCCGGTCGGGCCCGCCCGGACGGTCGTTACTATGTGGTGGACTTCACCCTGGCCGAGGTGCGCTCCCTGAGCATGACGGAGCCGTTCCAGCTGGTGGATGGCAAGCAGGTACCTGTCTATCCGGCCCGCTTCCCGCTGTGGAAGTCCAGCTTCAAGATCCACACCTTCCAGGAAGAGATAGAGATGATCCAGGGGCTCAACAAGAGCACCGGCAAGAACATAGGTATCTATCCGGAGATCAAGGCCCCCTGGCTGTTTCGCCACGAAGGCAAGGACATCTCCAAGGCCGTCTTGAACGTGCTCAAGGAGTACGGTTACACAGGGAAGGATGACAAGGTCTATCTGCAGTGCTTCGATGCCAACGAGCTCAAGCGCATCAACAGCGAGCTGATGCCCGCCTTAGGCATGGACTTGAAACTGGTGCAGCTGATGGCCGAGACCGACTGGAACGAGACCATGGTCTATGACGCCAAGGGCCAGGCAACCCCTTACGACTATGACTGGATGTTCAAGCCGGGCGCCATGAAGACCATCGCCGGCTACGCGGAAGGCATAGGCCCCTGGAAGCCGATGATAGTCACGGAGCCGGGCACCCCGGGCAAACCTGTGTTTACCGGCATGGTGAAAGAGGCCCACGCCGCTGGCCTTAAAGTACACCCTTATACCTTCCGTCAGGATGAGGGGCAGATCCCGGCCTACGCCAAGGATTTCAGCGATTTGCTCAACATCTTCCTCTATCAGGCCGATGTGGACGGGGTGTTCAGCGACTTCCCGGACAAGGCGGTCGACGCCATCAAGGCACACGGCAAATCATAAAAGAAGAGCAAGACGGGAACGCAAGCGGGGCCAGGTGCCCCGCTTTTTTCATAAAATGGAGGCAAGGGCAGGGGTCGGATAGTGGTCGAGCAGTACTGACGGCAGCATCAGGGTGTAACTATATATTTACGATTTTGTCGGGTCAGGGGCTTTTTACTCGCTACTTTCTGGTTGTTTAGGTCGCTTCACTGGTCGTTTATTCACCTGCTAGACAGTTAATCCGCTAGTTTCACTTGATTGTTTGTTTTTCCTTGGTAAGGTGAGGGCGGTTGCGTAACAAAGCACTGACTTGTGTAAATAAATTGATACATCCAGTGCAATTGGCTTAAATACTGTAGAGAGAATGAGATCATGCAAAGAGACCCCCTGAACAACATCCATATCCAATCCGAACAAGTGATGATCACGCCTGCCCAGCTCAAGGAGAAGCTACCCATCTCCGACCAGGCGCTGGCTTTCGTGCAAGGGGCCCGCACTACCATCGCCGACATCATCCACCGTCGTGATCACCGCCTGCTGGTGATCTGTGGACCCTGTTCCATCCACGACATGGACGCCGCCAAAGAGTACGCAACCAGACTCAAAGCGCTGCATGATGCCTATCAGGATTCTCTCTACATTGTCATGCGGGTCTACTTTGAGAAGCCGCGCACCACGGTCGGCTGGAAGGGCTTTATCAATGACCCGAATCTCGATGGCACCTTCGATGTGGAGCTGGGGCTGCATCGCGCCCGTGAGCTGCTCTGCTGGCTGGCGGAGCTGGAATTGCCGCTGGCGACTGAAGCGCTCGACCCCATCAGCCCGCAATACCTGGCCGAGCTCTTCTCCTGGTCGGCCATCGGCGCCCGTACCACAGAATCCCAGACCCACAGGGAGATGGCGTCCGGCCTCTCCATGCCGGTGGGCTTCAAGAACGGCACAGACGGTAACCTGGGTACCGCCATCAATGCACTGCAGGCGGCCTCCAGCCCTCATGCCTTCATGGGGATCAACCAGCAGGGCCAGGTTGCCTTGCTGCAGACCCAGGGCAACCCGGATGGCCACGTCATCCTGCGCGGCGGCAAGCACCCGAACTACGACTCGGTCAATGTGTCGCTGGCGGAGGAGGCGCTGGAGAAGGCGGGCCTGCTGCCCGGTCTGGTGGTGGATTGCAGTCACGGCAACTCCAGCAAGGATCACCGCTTGCAGCCCAAGGTGGCCGACAACGTCATCCACCAGATCCAGGAGGGCAACCGCTCCATCATAGGGGTGATGCTCGAATCCAACCTGTTCGAAGGCAACCAGTCCAGCGAGCAGCCCAAAGAGCAGATGCGCTACGGCGTCTCCATCACCGATGCCTGCATCGATTGGGATAGCACAGCCGCTCTGCTGGAGCGATGCCATCGCGAGCTGGCGGCGCCGCTCAAGGGCAGAACTGCACGGTAAGCCGTGGTATCTTGTCGTAACTGATTGAACCATAGAGGTATCACTGCCCACGCAGTGATACCTTGTTGCCTCTTGAATCACAGGGCGCCGCCGCCAGCGGCGCCAGCAGGGACTGGATATGGCTGAAGAGTTGAATGCCCTCAGGGACAAGATTGATGCGGTGGACAGACAGCTGATCGATCTGCTGGCCGCACGGCTGGCCCTGGTGGGGGAAGTGGGTGAGGTGAAGAGCCGCCACGGCCTGCCCATCTATGCACCGGACAGGGAGGCGAGCATGTTGGCCCGCCGTCGTACCGAGGCCGAACTGCTGGGGGTGCCGGGGGATCTTATCGAGGATGTGCTGCGCCGTGTCATGCGTGAATCTTATGCCAGCGAAAAAGACACCGGCTTCAAGTGCATGAAGCCGGATCTTGGCAAAGTGGTCATCATAGGCGGACAGGGTCAACTTGGCCGCTTGTTCGGCCATATGTTCAGCCTCTCCGGCTACCGGGTCGAGGCCCTCGAACAAGCAGACTGGCCGCGAGCTGACGAGATCCTGGCCGACGCGGGTCTGGTGATGGTGGCCGTGCCCATCGACATCACCTGCCAGATCATCGACCGGCTCGGTTCATTGCCCGCCGATTGTCTGCTGGTGGATGTCACCAGCGTCAAGAGCGAGCCGCTTGCCCATATGTTGGCAGTGCACAAAGGTCCTGTTCTGGGGCTGCACCCCATGTTCGGACCGGATGTGGCGAGCCTTGCCAAGCAGGTGATCGTCTGCTGTCAGGGCCGTGATGCGGCCGCCAGTCAGTGGTTGCTGGATCAGATGACCATCTGGGGCGCGCGCTTGCAGCAGGTGGAAGCCAAAGCCCACGATGAGGCCATGACCCTCATTCAGGCGCTGCGCCACTTCGCCACTTTTGCCTATGGCTGGCACCTCTCCCGGGAGCAGGCCAACATCGACCGCCTGCTTAACTTAAGCTCCCCCATCTACCGGTTGGAGCTGGCCATGGTGGGGCGGTTGTTTGCCCAGGATCCTGAGCTCTATGCCGACATCATATTGTCGTCACCGCAGAATCTGGCGATGATCCGTCGCTACTACCAGAACTTCGGAGAGGTGTTGGGGCTCTTGGAGCAGGGGGACAGAGCCGGCTTTATCGATGCCTTCTCGCAGGTATCAGGCTTCTTTGGCGAGCATGCCGACGAGTTTCTGCGCGAGAGCCGCATGTTGCTGGCCCAGGCCAACGATCGCCGCCAACACGGCTGATGCGATTGCACACAAGCACCATAAAAAAGGGGCCTTTTCGGCCCCTTTTCTGTCTGTGCTATCGCCCGAGGTTATTCAGGCTGCGGCAAGCGCAGATCGGCGCCATCCCAGCCAAGGGGCAGGGTCAGCAGCCGATCGATCAGCTCCCGACGATCGGATTTCTCCAGATAGGCGAGGTAGAGCGGGCGGCTCAGTGGCTGGCCTCCCTCCACCAGATGCAGCTGCCCCTTTTCCAGGAAGGGACTCACCATCCGCCGTGGCAGGTAGGCGGCCCCCCCATTGGCCAGCACGAACTGCAGCGCCATGTTGGCGGAGCTCGAGTGCAGCACGGGGGTTTTTTGCAGGCTCTGCAAGCGGCTGGGTTGCGGCTCCAGACTGGTGCCCCAGTCGAGGTGAATGTGGGGCATTTGCATCAGGCTGTCGGCGTTGGCTGTGCTATCCCGGCTCACCAGTTCAAACACCAGTTCGCCGATGGGATGCAGGGCAATCTCGTCGATCTTGGTTGGCTCGGAGAGCAGGGCCAAGTCGAGGGAGCGCTCCAGCAGCTGGCGGCACAGGTGCTCGCGGGAGGCGGTTTCGAGCCGCACGGCGAGGCCGGGAGCCAGCGCATAGACATGGTTGAGCCAGTCGTTGAAATCGAGCTCCCAGAACACGGCGGGCGCGCCTATGGCGAGCTGCTGGCTGAAACCGGGGGAGAGCGCCACGTCCTGCTTGGCCCGACCCAGGGTATGCAAGATGGCGTCTGCATAGGGCAGCAGACGCTCACCGGACGCGGTAAGGCGGATGTTGTTGCGATGACGGGCAAACAGACTGACCCCGAGTTGCTGCTCGAGCTGGCGGATCCGAAAGCTCACCGCTGACTGGGTCAGATAGAGATTCTCAGCAGCCCGGCCAAAGTGCCGGGTCTTGCTGACCTCGATAAAGGTCCGAAGCAGTTCGGTATCCATTAATCGATGGACTCGTTGCTGCCGCCGCCGTTGCCGCCGTCAAAACCACCGCCGCCGGTTTCCTCGTTGGCGCCGCCTGCGACTGTGCACAGACGATGCACGCGCTTGGGACCTATCACCTTCAGATACTTGAACCACACCTTGGCGTGGGGATTGCTGCCGGCAGCACCGGATTTGACCTGTTCGATAAAGGCGCTTTCTACGTCATCGCGCGGCGCCAGGTTGCCCTGATAGAGCGCCAGCATGGCGGTGCCGTATTTTTCCAGACTGTCCGCTTCGGCAACAGTGAATTCACCACTGCGACGCAGGCCACGGGGAAAATGTTTGAAGTCGTTGAAACGCTTGTCGGATTCGAAGCTCATAGTGCTCTTTTTCTGGTTAGTTTGACCTTTGCGGGCAAGTATCATCAGGCCGTCGCAGAGTGCAAAATCAATTTTTTCACTATATGGATAAATCATTTTCATCGAAAGTGATTTATCCATGATCCAGTGGACATTCGGGGAGGGCAAGAGCAAAAAAGCGAGAAAAAAAGCGGAGTTATGTCAGGTTATGTCAAGGTTCGGCCGTCTGGGGCGACGAAATTGGTTAAAAATAAAGCGCCATTTGGCGCTCTATTTTGTGTCATTCATGAACCAAAGCGGGAGGTTTGGTCTCGATAGAGACTTACTCTATCATGGCTGGCTGGGCCAGGTTGTCCGCACGCCACAGACGGTAGCGCACTTCATACTCCTGCGGGACGTAGAGCACGAACGGCAGCTTGGAGTTGTAGTTCACGAAGAAGCCCTGACCGTAGATCTGGACGAAGGTCTCTTTCTTCTGGACATCCGGGCAGGCCATCAGGGTGCTGATGGGGTCGGATACCTTGCCGAGCATCAGGTAGTTGTAGCCCCAGCCCTTGACGCTGTGCTGCTCAAGGTTGCCGGCGAAACGCGGCACATTGCAGTCGACCATCATTTTCTTGCCGACCTGCAGCTCGACCATCATGTCGGCTTCGTTCTCGACTTCCGGCAGGCGGATCACGACACGTTCCTGGTTTACTTCGGCGGCCGGAAACATGCTGATATCAAATTTTTTCGGTTCGGCGGCGAAGGCATGGCCGCCCAGCAACAAGGCGCCCAGCAGGCTAAAACGCAATACGGTTTTCATCTGTACCTCATGGGGATTGGTTCAACGCCGCTAGACTAACCGCTCTGCCCGTTTCATGCCAGCGATCCGGGGTGCAAATCCTGCCAGATCCGGCACAGGATGACGTCTTCTGGTTATTTTCTGACAAGGCGCACATTCGGTGTACAGCGCTTTTGCACAGCTCGGAGGTGGCCGGACAAGGATCCGCTTTTCAGCGGGATCCTGTGGCCACCCCCGCGCAATCAACGCACCAGGAGCAGCTGTTTGGCCCAGGCGCCGGGCGCCCGCATGCCGACGGCGCCGCTGGTGATATCCAGATAAGCGACGCTCTTGCTGGCCGGCACCGGGGTCGAGGACCAGAGGTAGACGTAACCGTCGTTCACCTCTTTTCCTTCACCGGCCATGGCGCGGGGGAAGATGGTTTCGTTGAGCGCAGGCTTGTAGCAGGCGGACTCCAGCACGCTGGTCAGCTCCTTGATGGTGGGCAGGCGCCAATCCCGGTAGCCGCCAAAGTTGTGCAGGGCATGGCTAGGTTCGGTGCGGATCCGCTCTGCCGTCAGCAGGGCCTGCTGCCAGTAAAGTCGGGTCGGTTCGCCGCTGCAGCTCTGGTTGCGCCAGCTCTGGCCGAGCTGGCAGCGCATCCAGGTCAGGCCCGTGCTTCTGTCCGTGACTGTGCCGTTGCCGCGGTCGATGAAGCGGGCGGTGGGGCTGGTTCTGGGCATGGTGTCGTCGCAGATGGCGGTGGCCAGGGCGAGAGGGCTGCCGAGGGTCAGCAGCAGGGTCAGCATCAAGCGGTTCATCGGGTTACCTCCGCCACCAGTCGCAGTTGCAGACCGTTGGCATCATCGCTGTTTTGAACTGTGGTGGCGTAGTCGGTACCGGCGTCATCGCCAAGGAAGATATGGGCGATGGCGCTCAGGGGGGCGCTCTCCAGCCGACGGGACGGGGTCAGGGTCTGGCTCCAGTAGTAGCCGCTGAAATCCTTGGTGGTGGTGCCGACATCGGGGAAGTAGCGCACATCCATGGTGACCAGCTGGCCATACTGGCGGGCGAGCGAGCCGTAGTGTTGCAGGCTCATCAGCTCGCGCGAGTGGGGCATGCGCCAGCTGGTGATGCCGCACAGCTGCTGGGTGTTGAGCCACTGGCGATATTGCTCTGTAGTGCAGATGGCCTCGCCTTGCGGGCAGGCGTAGTCAAGCTCGTGCTGGGTGGGGTGATAGTCGCCAAGCTCCCATGCGAAGGTGCGGTGCAGATCGCGGGGGCTGGCAGGATCATCGAGCTTCTTCTCCCAGACGAGGCGGGTAGTGAGATCCTCCACACATTCCCACTGGGGGGCGTCATCCGGCAGGGGCTTGCCCTTGCCATCCAGCTTGCGATAGCGCAGGGGGGCCTTGTTCAGGCTGGCTTCCTGGCCCGGGTGGTCGGCGGGCTCCTCGGTGAGCAGGTAGTCGACACCATCCGTGTAGGTGGTGACGCCGCTGCCGGTGACCAGGGGATGGGAGTATTGCTGTTGCAGCAGGCGGGTGACGCTCTCCTGCAGGCTGGTCAGCTCGCCGTGCTGGGCAAAGTGGCTGGCCAGCTCGGGCAGCAGGCTGCCGAGGGCCGGCCACACCAAGGCTTGCAGGAGGACGGGCGAAAGGTCCGATATCTCCGGCTCGGCATCGATTACCGCCAGCAGCAGTTGCCCCAGCGCCAGGTTGAAGTCGGCCAGTTGCGACAGGGCGGCCAGCCCCTGGCCTGGTTGCAGCGGCGCCAGCGCGGCCAGCATCTCGTCGAGTGCCTGTTTGGGCGGATGTCCCTCGGCGATGCGGCTTTGCAGCAGGGTGCTGAGCAGGCTGGGAGTCAGGGTCTGGCCATCCAGTCGGGCGGCCGGATGCAGCAGCGCCGGCGCCGCCGTGGTTGGCAGGAACAGCAGCGGACTGGTCAGCAGGGCGGGGGAGGTGCTGCTCAGCTGACGGGCACCGGCTACGCCGCTGACGCTGGGCTCCCCCTCGTCACAGCGGGTGTTCTGGTTGAGATTGACGCACAGGGTGCCACTCTCGGGCAGATTGACGTTCAGGGTATAGGCAGGTGCCGCCAGCGGCGCTTCATCCGAGCCGCCGCCACCGCAGGCGGTGAGCAGGGGGGCCAGCAGGCAGGCCAGGCGGGAATAGGTTGGATTCATCTCTTGTCCTTGGGAAGGGGCCTGGGCCCCTTCTTCTTATATATGGGTGGGTTACTCAGCCGCGCTGGCGAAGGCGGCGCCAGATCGCCAGCGGCAGCAGCCAGAGCAGGTTGGCCGCACCGCCGCCACTGCTGTCGTCCACCTGAAAGTGGATGATGCCGTCATCCGGCGGGGCTATGGGTTCACCACACTGGGCGCCGATGCGCTGGCTGATGCTCCAGCCATTGATGCGGCCCTGATGCCCGGGTTTGCTGTCCACCACTTCCAGCGTCCATCTGCCGGCCAGCGGCTCTCCCAGCAAGGGGGTGAAGGCTTGCAGGGGCAGCAGCTCGGTAGGGAAGACACCTTTCAGCCGTGGCAGTGGGCTGTAGCCCTTGTCCCAGATCTGGATGCGGGTGCCGGAGGGGGAGTTGAGCCAGATCTCCAGCTCATCCAGGGCGTCGTGTTGCAGATCCAAGGTCAGTTGCAACTGCTCGCTCACTTTGGCGTTGGTCTTCTCCAGCAGCAGGCTGGCTTGGCTCAAGCCACGTACCTCCTCGCTCTGGGCATCGCTGAGGAGCAGCGGCTGGCCAGTGGCGCGGCTGATGATGGGCGTGCCTATGGGCAGGCTCAGTGGCTGCTGCCACTGGCGCTCGGTCGGACTGGTCCCCGTCATGACGAGGCTTACCGGCAGGCTCACCTCATCGCCGCAGGCCAGCGGGCTCTGGGCCAGCAGTCGCAGCGTGGTAGTGGTGCTGGCACCTGCCGCCAGTGTGGTGGCTTGCCATTGGTAGGGATCGGCCTGCAGCCCGGCGGGCAGGGTCAGGGTCAGCGCATTGAGGGTCACCGGCGCCGAGCCCTGGTTGGTGAGGGTCAGTTGCACGGATTGACGCTGTCCCAGCTCGATGGCGCTGCCCTCGACCAGCGCGATATTGACCGGCGCCAGCAAGAGGCCGTGCTGACGGAAGGCGTGCTCCAGATGGCTGGCGTAGTGACGGGCAGGGTAGAGCCGCGCCGCCGTGTCCACAGTGATGCGGGCCAGCTGTGGCATGCGAATGGCCGGGCCCAGCCCGAAGTGGGATTCGATGATGACGCGGTCAAACTCGTCCCGGGCCCCTTCGCCATGCTCGGTCACCGACGCCAGCAGGGCCTGGAACAGCGGTGTGCCCCACAACTGATCGCCGTTGCTGCCGTTGATGGTGCGGTGGGCCGGATAGCTGTAGTCCGGGTGGTAGCGGGCCCGCAGATCATCCAGCTGGCGCGGGGTACGATCGGTGAAGCGTGCATCCCAGTTGAACACCATGGCCGGTTCGAACTGGCGACCCGCCTCGCTGCGCTGGCGGTGGCTGGCGGCCAGGTAGTCGCTGAAGCCCTCGCCGATGGCACCCCAGTCTGCCTCCTCCCCGAGATCCGGCACTATGTGGTGTTGCACTGCGTGGCCGAACTCGTGCCAGATCACCATGGGATCCTCGGCATCGGGCACGCCGCTGCGGCCCAGCTCCAACCTGCGCTCGAACGGATCATAGAGGGAGTTGTCCTGATAGCCGGCCTCTGTGTCGATGTCGAGGGCCCCGGGGATGAGCCCGGTAAAGCCCAGCTTCTTGATGTGGCGCTGGGCCAAGTCAAGGTGGTAATAGGCGTTGATGTCGGCAAAGCCCCGATCGTCCCGGGTCAACCGGAATGCTTGCGGGTCATCACTGCTGAAAGGCGCGGTATCGGGCTCCATGGCATCCACCACCCGGGCGTGAGGGCCGCTCAGCAGATAGCGTCCCCCTTGCAGTGTGACCGGCAGGGGAACTCTGTCCTGATAGGCGGCGTCCGCCAGTACCAGTTCGTCGTGCCAGACCAGGCTGGCGTCTTGCAGCTGGGTGCGGGGGTCAGGGTCGAACACCCGCGCCTCGACGACGACATCCCCCGTCTCTGCGGTGCGGCTGGCCTGGGTGCTGGCCGCATCCATCCAGCGGCCCAGCTCCCGGCTGCCGTCGCAACTGGCGAACAGCTGTATATAGGTAGCCTTGGCGTTGCCTGCCTGGTGTTCGCGCACCCGCTGGCGCAGGGCGGGTACCAGGGTGTCGCCGTCGCGCCAGTACCAGGCTTCGACCGCTCCCAGCGGGTCGATCTCGCTGCCCGCTGCCTGCAACTCTTCGATCAGAGGAGCCAGATTGCCGCCCACATCACAGCCTGGCTCGCTGCTCTGCAGCGGCCGACTGTTGTGATAGAGGCGCCAGGGCTTGCCGGTCTTGTCGACACTGACGGCAGCCTGGATGGTGGCCACCGGCAGGCCCTTGACCAGTTGGCGGAAGCTGTAGTGATGACCGAGCAGGCTGGCCCTGTCGTAGTCGGGGGCGAGCGTCACGCCGAGGCGCTGTTCGAGCCACTGCTGCGGCGTGGTGGCAATGGTTTTTTCATCGACGAACTGCAACTCGGCCGCCAGCAGGGGCTGTGAGAGCAAGGTTGCCGCCAGCCAGAGGGCCAGGGAAGAGGGTTTCATGGTTTACTCCAACACAAAAATGAGAAAAGGATGCGTCATCAGCGGGTAGCGCCAGCCAGGGTGAGCAGGAAGGCATACTCGCGCGCTGCCTGCTGGTGGGCCTTGCCGGTACTGGCCTGGTGGCCGCTGTCGAGAGCCGTACTCAGCAGATAGGGGCCAGTGCCCGTGCTGTGCTCCCGCAGCCGGGCGACCCATTTGAGCGGCTCCCAGTAAGGCACCTGGCTGTCGTGCAGCCCGGCCGTCACATAAACCGGGGGATAGGGCTGTCGTTGCAGGTTGTCATAGGGGCGTCAGGCGACGCATGGCAGCATAGTCGGCGGGGATGGCCGGATTGCCCCACTCGGCGTACTCCTGGCGGGTGAGCGGCAGTTCGGGATCGCTCATGGTGCCGAGCAGATCGACGAAGGGCACCTGTAACACGGCGCCGGCAAAGCGGGTTGGCGCCTGATTGAGCGCCGCCGCCACCAGCAGACCGCCGGCACTGCCGCCCATGGCGAACAGCCGGGCAGGATCGATGGCCGGATCCAGGGCCAGCGCCTCTGCCACGGTCAGGAAGTCGTCCACGCTGTGCTGTTTTTGCCGGCCGCGACCTGCCAGATACCAGTCGTCTCCCAGCATGCCGCCGCCGCGCACGTGAGCGATGGCGTAGACAAAACCGCGATCCAGCAAACTCAGCACCTGGGGCTGGTAGTAGGGGCGCATGGGGGTGCCATAGGCGCCGTAGCTGTAGAGCAGCAGCGCCTTGGGCTTGGTGATGTCGGTGCGCCATACCAGAGAGACGGGCACCTTGACGCCATCCTTGCCCACCACCCAGCGTCGCTCGCTTCGGTAGGGGGAGGGGGCCTGCGCCTGGGCGCCAGCTTGCCACTGGCCGCTGGCGAGATTGAGCCAGCGTTGGTGCGGCGGCTCGGCCATCCCTTGCCGGCGGATCAGGATCTGCTGGCTGGCCGGGTCATGAGCGCCCTGGATCCAGGCCGTGCCAGCCCCCTCGGTGAGATGCACACGCTGGCTGAGCTGGCCGCTTGAATCCAGCACATCGAGCCAGTCGTCCCCTGCCTTGCGGTATTGCAGGACAGTATGGTCGGCAAACAGGCGCCACTTCTCCAGGCTCTTGTCCTCGCCGGACCAGAGGGGTTGCCAGTGCCCCTCGGCCACCTGTGCCAGACTGGTCACCTGATAAAGGCCGAGGGCACCATCTTTGTTGCTCTTGATGAGCACTCGCTCCCCCTGGGTATCCAGGTAGTACTCGACACCGGCCTGACGGGCTTTGAGCAGAGAGGGGGTTCCCTCGTCCAGCAGGTACTGCTCCGAGCTGTCGTGGTTGTTGCTCTGCAGCAGCAGGTGGCGTTTGTCAGTGGTGCCATAGAGGCTGAGCAGCCAGGCGGGATCGGCCTCCTGGTGTATTAGCCGCTCCTTGCCATCCTGCCAGGCCCACAGCTGCCATGGGCGTAGGGTGCGGCGCTCGTTGGCAAGGGTGTAGAGGGTCTTGCCGTCCAGGCTCCAGAGCAGATCGGCGGCCCTGTGCGCCAGAGTGGTTTGTGTCTTGCCGCTATCCAGATCCAGCAGGGTGATGCGGTAGTCCAGATCGCCACGCAGATCTTCGGCCAGGGCCAGCCGGCGTCCGTTCGGGTGCAGTGCCCAGCCGGCGAGTTCGTAATAGCCGCTCGCCGGTTGACGCGGCGCCAGTCGCTGACGGGGCTGCGCCTTGTCATCAGCCCGTTGCCACAGGCTGCCGTCGGCCTCCATCCGCCACTGGCTGCCCGCTTCAGTGTGCCACTCGGCGGGCATGGGCTCGCCGCGCGGCTGTGTCTGCCACTCGGCTTGCAGCGCCTGCTCCAGCGGCCGCTGGCTGGCGAGCTGCTGCTCGGTCCAGCGGTTCTGCTCGGCCAGCATGGCCAGCAGGGCGGGATCTTGGCGGCTGTCGTCACGCCAGCCGCTATAGGGATCCCACCGCGCTACCTTGCCCTTCATCAACAGGGGACGCTTGGCAATGGCTGGCGCGCGCTGTGGTGCCGTGGTGGTTGCCGTCATGCCCGCGGCCTCGGTGGGGGAGGCTGCCGGATTGGCCAGCAGAGCCGTCATTATCAATAGCGCGTGCATCAGATCCCCACGAAGGTGTAGCGCAGGCTGGCGCTCAGGTAGCGGCCCGTCTGGGTGTAGAGTCCCGCATCGCTGCCCGCTTCCTGCCCAGCCACATCCTGATAGCGGGTGTAACGGGTATCGAGCAGGTTATCGAGCTTGAGGTTGGCCTTGAGGGCGTCTGTGATCTGCCAGTCGGCGGTCAGGGCGAAGCTGAGCCAGCCCGCACTCTTCATGCACTCGCTCTGCTGCTGGGTCAGGCTGTTGCCGCAAGTGGGCACCCGGCTCATGGCGGCGGCATAATCGGCTTGCAGCCCCAGGCTCCAGTCGTTGGCCTGATAGCTGAGGCGGGTATTGCCCTCCAGCGGGGTCAGGTTGCGCGGTGACTCGCCCTGGCTGTCCTTGCCATCCACCCAGCCGAACTTGGTGGCCAGTTCCCACTGCTGGGTCAGCCAGTAGCTGGCGGCGATCTCGGCGCCCCAAGTCTCGGACTTGGCCACGTTGCGGTATTGGCGCAGCATGACGCCGTCGCTCAGACGGAAGCCCACCTGGCGCCAGTCGACGAAGTTGTAGTAGCGGTTGTAGAAGAGCGCCGGCTTGATGCTCCACTCATCCCCTTCACCGCTCACACCCCACTCGAAGCTGTGGCTGGTTTCCTCCTTGAGGTCCGGGTTGGCGATGATCTCGAACGGCGGCAGGGCAAAATAGTGGGGAATATTGCCGTACACCTTGTCGTAGGAGGGTGCACTAAAACCGTTGGCATAGCTGAGCCAGCTGCGCCACTGATCGTTGAAGCGGTAGCTGGTGGCCAGACTGGGGGAGAGGTGCCAGCTGTGGTTACTGGCACCCTTGCCATCTTGCGGGCTCAGCCACTGGTGATCCATGCGCAGTGTGGGGGTGAATTGCCATTGCCCGAGGCTCGCCACATCCCCCAGCCAGATGCCGGCGCGGTCCGTGCGGGCGCTGCTGAAGGGTGCGGATTGGCCGGGCTGGGGAATGCCCGCCTCCAAGATCAGCTTGTCGACCGGCCGCTCGTGGCTTGCGCGCTCCAGTTCGACGCCATAGCTCAGCTTGTGTTCGATGGCGCCGGTTGTCAGATCGCGGCGAATGTCCAGCTCGCCGCCGAGCAGATCCTCGGTGAAGGTGGCCAGCTCCCGTTCGCTGCGATAGCGGGGATAGCCGCTCAGCAGGTCATTTTGCAGCAGGCTGCGTTTGTTGGCGCTGTTCTTGGCGTGATTGCCGTGCAGGCTCAAGGTGAACTGATCCGCCAGCAGATGGTCGAGACTGCGCGCCTCCCAGCTCAGCTTGGCGCCCTGGGAGCGCTGGGTGCTGTCCTCGCGATACTGGCGAACCTGCCATTTGCCATCGGGCTGGGGTACTTCGCGCGGCCCCTGATCCCGCTTGGCATTGTCCTCGAAGTAGTCGAGTTCGAGGCGCAGCAGGTGGTGCTCGTTCAGGGTGAAGCGAGAGCTGGTGGAGGCACTCAGGCCATCCAGATCCGCCGGGATGCGGCTCTCGTCATAGTTGGCTGTCTCGTGCCCCTGCCAGCCAGAGAGGCGCAGCAGGTGTTCTGTCTCAGCCCAGCGGGCGGCACCGGTGGCGCTCAACTTCTGCTTGTTGCTGCTGCCATCATGCAGGACTTTGCTGCTGAGGTAGGCATCCTGCCCCTGCAGATAATCCTCCGGCTGCTTGGTGGAGATGACGATGGTGCCGCCGATGGCGTCTGATCCGTGCAGGGCGGAGCCGGCTCCCTTGGCCACCTCAATCTGCTTGACGTCATCCAGATCGAAGCTGAAACGGCCCACCTTGTCGTTGAGATCGTCGGCACCGAAGCCGTCGCTGACCCTGACCCCGTCTTTGATGATCAGCACCCGGTTGCCGCCAATGCCGCGGATGCGGATGTTTTGCGGACGCCCTGCCGAGCCGGTCACAGAAATGCCGGGTTCGTTCTTGAACACGTCGGTGAGTTCGGTGGCGATCTGGCGATCCAGATCCTCTTCGGTGATGACTGTGATGGCGCCCGAGATATCGGACAGCTTCTGTTCGACCCGCTGGCCCTTGACCACTATGGTCTCGCGCGCCTTGAGGTGAGCAGGGGTGCCAGTCCCATCGAGTTGGGTCTGATCGCTGGCGGCCAGCGCTGTGCCGGACAGCAGCATGGGCCAGTAGTGCAGCAGTATTTTCATTTTGAGAATGATTGTTATTTAAGCCTGAAGGGCGCGGATTATTGCAGAGTGATCCATCCAGATCAACGATTGATAATCATTATCATTTTGTTTTTATGATCTTGATCAGATTGATGTTTTTGATGGAAGAGTCAGTAGTGAAAAGAAGAACGTTTGCGCCGGCAAGTGAGAACATGAAGGGGAGAAGAGAGCTATCTGGCTGGGTAGTAAACCCGTCCCCCATAGGGCCCCCTTGGGCATAGATGCCCAGCTGTTGTTTTCCGGCACGCACCGCACGCAATAAAAAGCCCGCTACGGGAACGGGCTTGGTGAGTGTGGTTTTCTGGCCGTCAGGGGGCGCGATAGAAGCGGTTGAGCTCGTTCATCACCTGGATCATGACACCCATGTCGGGGGTGCCGTGCTTGATGGGACGGTAGCTGTTGCGCTCCAGCAGTTCGAAGTCACCCTGCTTGTTGAAGTGGGTGATGGTGTTGCCCTGATAGATGGCAAAGTCACGCTGATCCCCGGCCAGCAGCCAGTTGCGCGGGCTGTTGTCGAACAGACTGCGGCCTGTGCTGTAGTCCCGCGCCGGGTTGCGCACCCCCAGCATACCCTGCATCAGGGTGGGCACCAGATCCAGATGGCTGCTCAACTGGCTCTGCGCCAGGGTGTCGTTGCCCGGCCAGGCCAGCACGAAAGGCACCTGCACCTGATAGGGCGAGTAGTTGGTGCCATAACCCCAGCTGTTGCTGCGAGTATCGTTGAACTCCTGACCGTGGTTGGAGGTCACCACGACTATGGTCTGCTCGTTCAGGCCCTGCTGTTGCAGCTGACTCAGCATCTGTTCCAGCAACTGATCGGTGTAGAAGACGGTGTTCTTGTAACGGTTCTCCAGCTTCTGCAGGTTTTTGGCCTGATAAGCGGTGGCCGGATTGAACTTGGTCAGCTCGGGCTGGAAGGGGCCCTTCATGTTGGCCGGTAGCTGGTAATCACCCGGGCTCGACAGATAGACCAGCGAGAACCAGGGTCTGTCCGGCGAGCGCTTGGCGAGCCACTGCTGCCAGTCACCGATCAGCAGCTGATCATTGGTCTGCTCGGAGACAAACACCTGCTTGCGCAGACCGGAGAGGATGCTCTGGCGATACTGCTGCGCATCTTCCAGCGCGCCAAACAGGCCGAACTGGTAATCCTGGCGCAGCATCTCGTCGAACAGTACCGGCGGTGTCTTGTCGTTGCGGATGTCGTCGTAATAGTGGCCGGGCAGGCCATAGAAGAGGCTGAACATACCCATCACATCGTCATTGCCGCCACTCATGTGGTTGCGGAAATTGAGATGGCTGTCTGCATAACGCTGCAGATTGGGCATGTTGATACTGTTGAGCATGTCGGCTCGCAGCGAATCCACCACCACCACCAGCAGGTTCTTGTGGGCAATGGGGGCGTTGACGCTGAGCGGGCGCAGGGGGTAGCGCAAGCGGCTCTCGCTCTCGCCATCCTGGGATTCTGCCTTCTTCTCGTACTGATCCAGGTCCAGCCAGCCGTGCTTGGCCAGGAAGCTCTTGGCGGTCATGGGGTAGGAGAGCGGGAAGTTGGCGCGCTGCATGGTAATGGGCTGATACAGGGTTGCATCGGCCCAGCTGTTGACCACGTGGGTCAGAATGAAGCAGACCAGCAGGGCCAGCCCCACCTGATTGCCATACTGGCGGCGCTTGCGCTTGTTGATCTTGCGCCACACATAGGCCGACAGCAGCAGTTGCAGCAGGAAGATGGTCGGCACCGCCACGAAGATGATGCTCCAGATCGAGCCCTCCTCGGTCTGGGCCTGATCCAGCAGCAACTGCCACACCTGAGCGTTCAAGTGGAACTTGAACAGCTGGAACACCTGGGTGTCGATGAGCAGGAGCACCAGCGCCAGGGTGGCGATGATGGCCGAAATGAAGCGCAGCAGCTTCTCTTTGGGCAGCACGAAACTCAGCGGGAATATGGTCAACAGGTAGGTGACAAAGCTCAGAAACGAGAAGTGACCTATCCAGCTGATGATGAGATAGGTCACGCCGAGCGTGGTCGATGGCCAGCTGATGGCACCCAGATAGCGGGTGGCAATCAGCATGGCCAGAATGATGTTGAAGAAGGAGAACCAATGCCCCCAGGTGATCAGGCGAGAGACATTATCACGATAGGGGTTGCCGGTTTCGACCATAGTGATCCATCTGCTTTGAGAAACGTCAAAAAAAGGCGGCGACTCAGTGAGTGTCGTGGCGAGTGTCGACCGAGGAAGTCAGTGCCTGGACATATTTTTCAGTGATCGCCTGGCGTTGTGCCGGGGCCATGCCGTTGATGATATTGGTCGTCACGTTACCCAGCACCATCAGGCTGAGGTCGACTGGCGCCTTGTGCTTTTCCAGTACAGTGATCAGGTCATTCATCAGGTCATCAAATTGCTGGTTTGTGTACTTTGATACGATGGGCATAATCTTCAGTTCATCTCGGTTCAAAGCGCCTTATAATACTTCACCCTTTCGGCTAACACTATGGCTTTGTGACATGAGTCTCGATATCGACAAGATCATTCTTCACTCCCTGCGCCAGGGCGGCGATGGTCAACCTCACGCCGACACCCGCAGCCAGACCCTGCCTGCTGATGAGGCGGTTCAGGGGCTGATGGCGGAGTTGCATCGCATTTACAACGGCAAGGGTGGCAAGGGCTTTGGCTTTTTCGCTGACCCCGAAGCCGCCGTCGCCGAGCTGGCCGACGGTGAGGAAGCCCCCAAGCAGCCTTCTCCCGCCTTTCGCATTGCCCTCGAGCAGCTGCTCGGCGATCAGCTCGAATTCGTCCCCTTCTCGGTCAATATGACCCAGCTGCTGGTCAAGAACCTGGTGGATCACGCCCTCGACGAACAGGGTGTATTGCTGTTTGCCAAATACAACTATGTGGGGGTCGATTACCTGATGGTCGCCCTGCTGGAAGGCAAAGAGAGCGTCACCGTCAGCGAGGCGCTGGACTTGCGCCATATCCATTATCTGGATATCGGCAAGCTCAATCTGGTGGCCCGCATCGATTTGACCGAATGGAAAACCCAGCCAGACTCTCGCCGCTATATCACCTTCAGCAAGGGGCGGGTCGGTCGCAAACTGGGGGACTTTTTCATGGACTTGCTGGGTGCCCGCGAGGGCATGGATGCCAAGATCCAAAATAAAGGGCTGCTGCAGGCGGTGGACGATTATTGCGACAGTCGTCAGCTCGAACCGGCCGAGCGCAACGACTACAAGAAGCAAGTCTTCAAATATTGCACCGAGCAGGCCAGCGCCGGTGAAGAGATCGAAATCAAGGCGCTTTCCGCCGAACTCTCTGCAAAAGAAGCGGGCGACGGCGATCTCGATTTTTACAGCTTCATCGGTCAGGAGTATGAGCTGGAAGAGCGCTTCCCCGCCGATCGCTCCACCCTGCGCGGCCTGACCAAGTTCGTCGGCTCCGGTGGCGGTCTGACCCTGAGCTTCGAGCAGAAATTGCTGAACAGCCGGGTGTTTTACGATCCTCAGACAGATACCCTGACCATTCGCGGCGTGCCACCCAATCTCAAGGATCAGCTGCTGCGCCAGTCGTAATGTGATCTGCTTTCCATTTTTGGCAAAAAGACACCGCACTTCGCTGCGGTGTCTTTTTATTTAATGGGGTAAGTCGCCTCGAAACCAACTCGGTGCTTTGTTAACAATTTAAACAGAATAACCACAGTGAAAGGGTTTTCAATGCAGTGAAAACCCTTTCATTTGTGTTTTTTATTTCCATTTGGTAATTTAATTTCTGTTTTTGGCGAGAAATATGCCAATAAATGGCGATAACCCCCTGAAATAAGAAAATGTTTTCATAACTTTCTGGAAGAAAATACGTAATTGCATTTCAAAAATGCGAGTTGCGTCATGTGAGGCAGTAGCGGCTTGGGATAATATTCATCTCGCACACAATGCTCTTACAGCGCGGAACTAATACAAGGAAAGGCTCATGAAAAAGAAATTGCTGTCATCCCTGATCGGTCTGGCTACTCTGGGCGTGGCTTGCTCTGCCACTGCCGCCATTGACGAAGGTCAACTGACCATCTGGATTAACGGTGACAAGGGATACAATGGTCTGGCTGAAGTAGGTAAGAAGTTTGAAGCCGAAACTGGCATCAAGGTGACGGTTGCTCACCCTGATCAGGTGGAAGTGAAATTCCAGCAAGCCGCTGCCACCGGCAACGGTCCGGACATCTTCTTCTGGGCTCACGACCGTTACGGTGAGTGGGTCAAGGCCGGTCTGCTGGTACCTGTTACCCCGAACGCAGCCACCAAAGCCAAGTTTGAACAGTTCGCCTGGGATGCCATGGCAGTGGATGGCAAGACCTACGGTTATCCGGTTGCGGTAGAAGCCGTGAGCCTTATCTATAACAAGGATCTGCTGCCCGAGCCGCCGAAAACCTTCGAAGAGATCGCCAAGATCGACGAAGCGCTGAAGAAAAATGGCAAGCGCGCCATCATGTGGGCCTATGACACCCCCTATTTCAGCTACCCGCTGGTGGCTGCCAACGGTGGCTATGCCTTCAAGAAAACCGCTACCGGTTATGACGTGAAAGATACCGGCGTGAACAACGCAGGTGCCAAGGCCGGTGTTGGCTATATCTCCGAGATGATCAAATCCGGTCACTTGGAAAAAGGTATCGACTACGGTGTGATGGACGCCAAGTTCAACAAGGGCGAAGTGGCCATGATGATCAACGGTCCCTGGGCCTGGAGCAACCTGGACAAGAGCGGCATCAAGTACGGTGTAGCGTCCCTGCCGACCCTGAAGGGCAACCCGGCCAAAGCCTTTGTTGGCGTACTGGGTGCGACCATCAACGCCGCCAGCCCGAACAAGGATCTGGCTATCGAGTTCCTGGAAAACTACCTGCTGACCGATGCCGGTCTGGCGCCGGTCAACGCCGACAAGCCGTTGGGTGCAGTAGCGCTGAAGTCCTTCCAGAAGACCCTGGAATCCGATCCGCACATCAAGGCAACCATGGTGAACGCCCAGAATGGCGAGCCGATGCCGTCCGTGCCTGAGATGAGCCGTTTCTGGTCTTCCTTCGAAACTGCCCTCAAGAACGTGACCTCCGGCCGTCAGAGCGTTGACGAAGCCCTGGATACCGCTGCCAAGCGTATCGTTCAGTAAGCATGCACTACTACCCGGGAGGCCGCAACGGCCTCCCACTCTCTCAAATCTCTCTTGGCGTTATAAAGGTTAATTGGCATGGAAGTAGTACCTTCTATTGAATCCTATGCCGGTCCGAAGGATAAGCACACCTGGCTTAAGTGGACCATCGCTGCTCTGGTAGCCATCCTCAACGGTTATGCGGCCGTGATGATGTACGCCAGCGGTGAGTGGGTATTCGCTCTGCTCGATCTGGTGGTGGTGTCCGTCGGTCTGTATGTCTTCATGAACAAGAAGACTTATGCCCACCGCTATATCTTCCCCGGTGTGGCTGGCATGGTTGTGTTTATCATCTTCCCTCTTGCCTACACGATCGGCATCGCCTTCACCAACTATTCGGGATCCAACTTGCTCTCCCTTGAGCAGGCACGGGATTACCATCTGAAAAAAAGCTACAAGGTGGCTGGCGGTGAATTCGATTTCACCCTGCTGGGTGGTGAGAACAATCAGTTTCAGCTGTTGCTGAAACAGGACGACCAAGCCTTTATCAGTCAACCCCTTACTCTGATGAACAACAAGGCCCGTGAACTGGCTGTCCGCGAGGGCAGAGTGCAGGACGCAGTCCAGGTTGTTCAGTTGCAGCCTCTGGCAGAAGAGGCCGTGGACAAGGTGGCCCCCATTCGTGCCATCGTCGATCACCGTACTCACCTGAGCGCGCTGGATCTGGTATTGCCGGAAGGTGGCATTCACCTGACCCTGAGCAGCCTGCGCAAGTTTGCCGCCCAGAAGCAGCAGTACACCCGGCTGATGGATGGCGCCGTGCTCAAATCCGGCGTGGTGATCAAGGACAGCAACCTGCTGCGTGACACCCAGACCGGCGAGCTGATGCTGCCCAACGGTGACACCGGCTTCTATCAATACATCGACGAGCAGGGACAGTTTGTCGGCAAGGGCATGGCCCCCGGTTTCGTGGTGAGCGTGGGTTGGAAAAACTTCGTGCGCATCATGACAGACCCGGGTATCCAGGGTCCCTTCATGCAGATCTTCGTCTGGACTGTGATCTTCTCCGCCGGCTCAGTGGGCTTCACCCTGGCCATCGGCATGGTGATGGCATGTCTGGTGCAGTGGGAACAGCTCAGAGGTCGCGGCTTCTACCGGGTCATGCTGATCCTGCCCTATGCGATACCGGCGTTTATCTCCATCCTGGTGTTCAAGGGCTTGTTCAACCAGAACTTCGGCGAGATCAACCTGTTCCTGGAAGCGGCGTTCGGCATCAAGCCGGACTGGTACACCACCCCCTTCCTGGCCAAGGTGATGATCCTCATCGTCAATACCTGGCTTGGCTACCCCTACATGATGATCCTCTGCATGGGCTTGCTCAAAGCCATTCCGGATGATCTCTACGAGGCGTCCGCCATGGACGGTGCCGGTCCTGTGCAGAACTTCTTCAAGATCACGGTTCCGCTCTTGATGAAGCCGCTCACTCCGCTGCTGATCGCATCCTTTGCTTTCAACTTCAACAACTTCGTACTCATACAGTTGTTGACGAACGGGGCGCCGGACATCATAGGTGCCAGTACCCCGGCCGGTACCACGGATCTGTTGGTGAACTACACCTACCGGATTGCGTTCCAGGGCTCGGGTGGTCAGGACTACGGTCTGGCCAGTGCCATCGCTACCGCCATCTTCCTGATCGTCGGCGCGCTTGCACTGCTCAACCTGAAATTGTCCAAAGCCGACAAGCAACAGTAAGGAGGCTTCTCAATGGCTATCGTACAACCCAAATCAGTCAAATACCGGGTGTGGGCAACCCACCTGGTCATGTGGGCCTTCCTGGCGCTGATCATTTTCCCGGTGATCATGGTCATCGCCATCTCGTTTCGTAACGGCAACTTCTCGGTGGGGGAAATCATCCCCTCCGATCCGACCCTGGATCACTGGAAGCTGGCGCTGGGCATGTCCATCACCAACGCCGATGGCAGCATCACGCCGCCGCCGTTCCCCGTGCTGACCTGGCTGTGGAACTCCATCAAGATCGCCGGCATCACGGCCCTGATGATAGTGACGTTGTCGACCACTTGTGCCTATGCGTTTGCCCGCCTGCGTTTTCGCGGCAAGCAGACCATATTGCAAGGGATGCTGATCTTCCAGATGTTCCCGGCCGTGCTGGCACTGGTGGCCATCTATGCGCTGTTCAACAAGATAGGTGACTATGTGCCCTGGCTGGGTCTGAACACCCACGGTGGCCTTATCCTGGCTTACATGGGCGGCATAGCGCTGCACGTCTGGACCATCAAGGGCTACTTCGAGACCATAGACTCCTCTCTGGAAGAGGCGGCAGCCATCGATGGCGCGACCCCGTGGCAGGCGTTCCGCCTGATCCTGTTGCCCCTGTCGGTGCCGATTCTGGCGGTGGTGTTCATTCTGGCGTTCATCGGTACCATCACTGAGGTGCCTGTGGCCTCCATCCTGCTGCAGGATGTGAACAACCTGACCCTGGCGGTCGGTGCCCAGCAATACCTCTATCCGCAGAACTATCTGTGGGGTGACTTTGCGGCTGCAGCCGTCCTGTCGGGTTTGCCCATTACTGTGGTCTTCCTGATGGCGCAGCGCTGGCTGGTCGGCGGCCTAACCGCTGGCGGTGTGAAAGGTTAAGTTTATGGCCGGGGGAGCTGACTCCCCCGCCGTCACGATTTGCAAAGATTCAAGAGCGGAGCTCGTCATGGCTGAAGTAGTACTCAACAACGTTCGCAAGAACTACGATCCGGCGGTCCACAAGGACACGCTGCGCAACATCAACCTGGCCATCAAGGAAGGGGAGTTCATCGTCTTCGTCGGCCCGTCCGGCTGCGGCAAGTCAACCCTGCTGCGGATGATCGCGGGTCTGGAAGACATCACCAGCGGTGAGCTGACTATCGGCGGTCGTTACATGAACGACGTGCCGCCGGTGGAGCGCAACGTCGGCATGGTGTTCCAGTCCTACGCTCTCTATCCGCACATGAACATCTACGAGAACATGGCCTTTGGCCTCAAGCTCAAGAAGATGGACAAGGAGAACATCCACAAGCGGGTGATGCGCGCCGCCGAGATCCTGGGGCTTGAGCCATTGCTGGACAGAAAGCCCAAGGCGCTCTCCGGCGGTCAGCGTCAGCGGGTGGCCATAGGTCGCTCCATAGTGCAGCAGCCGCAGGTGTTCCTGTTTGACGAACCCTTGTCCAACCTGGATGCCGCCCTGCGGGTCAAGATGCGCATCGAGATCGCCAAGCTGCACAAGGAGCTCAACTCCACCATCATCTATGTGACCCACGATCAGGTGGAAGCCATGACACTGGCCAACCGCATCGTGGTGTTGAGCCCGCTCAAGGGCGAGGCCCAAACCAACCTGGAGCAGTTCGGCACCCCGCTCGATCTCTACCACAACCCGGACAACAAGTTCGTGGCGGGCTTTATCGGCTCACCCAAGATGAACTTCCTGTCGGGCGAATTGCTGGAGATTGGCGAGCAGGAGTGTGTGGTCAAACTCACCTCCGGCGATACGGTGCGGGCGCGGGTCGATGCCCGTCGTGGCTCGGTCGGTGACAAGGTAGAGCTGGGTATTCGTCCCGAGCATCTGTTCCCGCTCGATCATCCCCATGCTCACAGCAAGGTGAGCGGGATTGTGCAGGTGGCTGAACACCTGGGCGCGGAATCCTTCGTTTATATGGATGTGGATGGTCACGACTTTACCGTCAAGGCTACCTCGGACGTGGATGTGGCAACCGGTCAGACCTACAGCGTGGGTATCCCGGCTGAAGCCTGTTATCTCTTTGACGCCAAAGAGCAGGCGTTCCCTCGTACCGCCAAGTACATTCGTACCTGATTTTTTTGCGCTGGTTTTCCTTAGTATTCAATGCCTTTTTGCCGGTCGTCAGACCGGCTTTTTATTGCCTGCCGTTCGGGAAACATGGCAGGCAGGGTGATGGTGATCAGGCCTCCAGCTCGGCGGTAATGTCGGGTACAAAGGTCTGGCTGGCCAGCGGCGGGCGCTCGTACCCCTCTGTCGTGATGGGGGGCAGCTTGATGGGTTCGTAGTGGATCGCCTCGTAGGGCACCTTGCCGAGCAGGTGGGCGATGCAGTTGAGCCGGGCTCGACGCTTGTCGTCGGCATCGACCACGAACCAGGGACAGTCTTCCGTGTCCGTGTAGGTGAACATGTCATCCTTGGCGCGGGAGTACTCCACCCAGCGTGAGCGGGATTGCAAGTCCATGGGGCTGAACTTCCAGCGCTTGATGGGGGTGTTGATCCGCTCCTTGAAACGCTTTTCCTGCTCTTCGTCCGAGACCGAGAACCAGTATTTGATCAGGGTGATCCCTGAGCGGATCAGCATGCGTTCAAACTCGGGACAGGCCCGTAAAAACTCGCGATACTCCGCATCGCTGCAAAACCCCATCACCCGCTCGACCCCGGCCCGGTTGTACCAGGAACGGTCGAACAGCACCATTTCACCGGCGGCGGGCAGGTGGGCGGCATAGCGTTGAAAATACCACTGGGATCGCTCTCTATCGGAGGGAGCGGGCAAGGCGGTGACCCGACAGACCCGGGGATTGAGCGGTTCTGTGATGGCCTTGATGACGCCGCCCTTGCCGGCGGCATCGCGTCCCTCGAACAGCACCACCACTTTCAGCCCCTCCTGCTTGACCCACTCCTGCAACTTGACCAGCTCCTCCTGCAGATGGGTGAGGTGATGCTCATAGCACTTCTTGTCCAGACGCGGGCGCTTCTTGATCTTTTCCTTCGGCATGGCTTTCTCCTTTTTGAGTCCTTTCCTTGAGTCATCTTCAGCTTGCACCAGGGAGGCGCCACTGCCAAGGACTGCGTGTTACACTGCCGCCCCGTCGCTGGCAGCAAAACAGCATGGCGATTTACACTGCCGCCTCATCAGCCGCTGGCAATAGAAAAAACATGAAGCCATTTATGGCGATTTGCATTGCCGTCTCATCATCAGCAGCTGGCAACAGGAGAAAACATGAAGCAATTTATGGAGATAGCGGGCCGCCAAATGGCCTATCTGGACGAGGGGCAGGGCCCGGTTCTGTTGTTTGGCCACAGCTACCTGTGGGACAGCGCCATGTGGGCGCCGCAGATTGCCGCGCTCAAGGGCCAGTACCGCTGTATCGTGCCCGAGCTGTGGGGCCATGGCGATTCCGACCGGTTGCCGGAAGGTCCCTGCACCCTGGCGACCCTGGCCCGTGATCATCTGGCGCTGCTCGATGCCCTCGGGGTCGAAGAGTGTGTGCTGGTGGGTCTTTCCATCGGTGGCATGTGGGGTGTCGAGCTGGCCAGGATGGCACCGACCCGTCTCAAGGGAGTGGTGCTGATGGACAGCTTCGTCGGTCTAGAGCCCCAGATCACCTGCGAGCGCTACCTCGGCATGCTGGGCATGATTGGGCAGCTCGGCGCAATACCGGCCCCCATAGTGGAGCAGGTGGCGCCGCTGTTTTTTGCCAATCAGCCGAATGCGGCCTTGATTGACGGATTCAAGGAACGCCTTGCCTCCTGGCCGGGGGAGAAGATAGCCGCCATGGTGGCGGTGGGCCGCAGCTTTGTGACCCGGGAAGACCGTATCGACTGGCTGGAAGAGATCAGGGTGCCGGCGCTGGTCATGACCGGCTGCGAAGACAAGGCACGCCCCGTGCTGGAGGGTTATCTGATGGCCGAAGTGCTGGGTTGCCCCTTCAAGGAGATACCGGCCGCAGGCCACATCTCCACGCTGGAAAATCCCGCCTTCGTCAATCAGGCACTGACGGCATTTCTGGCCGGGCTCTGATATTGACAACCGCTATTGCATGACGAAGAAGGGAGCCATGGGCTCCCTTCTTCGTTTCATGATTGCTGGTTGTCACCCTCTGTCACCCTCTGTCACCGGAGAGGTGCATGCGCCCTCAGACGCCGGGCAGGGCCGGATCATCCCGCTTGGGCCAGGCATTGATCACCGCCTTGACCAGGGTGGCGAGGGGAATGGCGAAAAAGACGCCCCAGAAACCCCATAGGCCGCCAAACACCAGCACGGCCATGATGATGGCCACCGGATGCAGGTTGACTGCCTCGGAGAAAAGCAGAGGCACCAGCAGGTTGCCATCGAGGGCCTGGATCACCAGATAGGCCACCATCAGCCAGACGAAATCAGAAGAGAATCCCCACTGGAACAGGGCCACCATGGCCACAGGTACAGTGACCGCTGCCGCGCCTATGTAAGGAATGAGCACGGAGAAGCCGACCGCCACCGCCAGCAGGGCGGAGTAGCGCAGTCCCATCAGGGCAAAGGGGATATAGGTAGCCACCCCGACGATAAGGATCTCGATCACCTTGCCCCGAACATAGTTGATGATCTGGCCGTTCATCTCGGTCCAGACTCGCTTGACCAGAGCCCGGTTGCGCGGCATGAAGCGGGTGAGCCCGCTGAGCAATGGCTGCTTGTCCTTGAGCATGAAGAACACCATCAGCGGCACCAGAATGAGGTAAATAAGAAGAGCGACCACGTTCACCAGCGAGCTGAGGGAGGCGCTCACCAGATGCTCGCCGCCACTCAGGATGCGTTGGCGAATGTTGTCTATCACAGTCTCGACCAGGGTGACGTCGATGATCTCGGGATAGAGGTCTGGCAGGGTGCGCACATAGTCCTGGGCATGGGCCAGCATGGAGGGAGACTCCTTGGCCAGATTGATGCCCTGACTCACCAGGGTCGGGATCAGTCCCAGCAAGGCCATCACTGTCAGTGCGATGAACAGCAGCAGCACCAGCGTGGTAGCTAGCGCGCGGGAGAGCCCGGTCCGTTGCAGCCGGTTGACCGGCCACTCCAGCAGATAAGCCATGACAATGGCCACCAGTATGGGGGCCAGCAGGTTGCCAAACAGCCAGAGCACGGCAAAGCCGAACACCAGCAACAGGAAGAGGGTGACCGCATCGGGGTCGGAGAAACGGGTCTGATACCAGCGCTTGAGTACTTCTAACATGACAGCATCCTTTCGTGACTGGGGCTCATGATGGCTGTTTGGCCCCGACAACCAACTGCAAAAAGATCGTATTGTCCGGCTCCTGTCGCAACCAGAAGTTGTGCCCCTGGCGTTGCAAGTAGGCTGGAATATCCTGCCGGGAGCCCGGGTCTGCCAGCTGAATGGACAAGGATTGACCGGGCGTCGCCTGACGCAACCAGAGCTTGAGCCGGATCAGTGGCTCCGGGCAGCGCCAGGGGGTCAGATCGAGGTGTTCCATAGGGGCTCCATCGGGCATGAAGCGGTTATTATGGCCGTGATAAGAGCATGAAACAACGCTTGTAGCCCTTGAGGGGCAAGGGTATTCTGCCGGTGTCCCGGTAGGGTCTGATTGGAGATAGAGATAACGTGGCACGCTTTTCCCCTTTGATGGCATCGCTTCCCCTGCTGGCTTCCCTGATGGGTGCCACTTTCCATGCCCAGGCGAGCAATCAGCTTCCCGACATAGGCACCGCCGGGGTAGCCGCCCTGCCCATTGAGCAGGAGGTGCGTTATGGCAATGCCTTCATGCGTTTCGCCCGGGCTGGCTTGCCGATCATCGATGATCCCGTGCTGAGTCAGTACATAGACGATCTGGGGCAGCGCTTGCTGACCAACGCCGACGGGGTGCGTTTTCCCTTTACCTTCTTCCTTATCAATGATCCCAGTATCAACGCGGCCGCCTTCCTCGGTGGTCGGGTCAAGGTGCACACCGGCCTCTTCCTATATGCCGACAGCGAGAGCGAGCTGGCCTCGGTACTGGCGCACGAAATCACCCACGTGACCCAGCGTCACATCGCCCGCTACATGGAGGCGCAGGCGAGCAGCTCCGCCATGACCCTGGCCGGGTTGGTGGGCTCCATTGCGCTCGCGGTGATCAACCCCACAGCCGGTATCGCCGCCTTGCAGACCACCCTCGGATTGTCGATGCAATCGGCCATCAACTACACCCGCGACAACGAATATGAAGCAGACCGGATCGGCATGAAGACCCTGTATGACGCAGGGTTTGACCCCATGGGCATGGCCAACTTCTTCCAGAAGCTGGCGGCCGAGTATCGCTACGCCAGCAAGCCGCCCCAGATGCTGCTCACTCACCCCCTGCCCGAGACCCGGATCTCCGAGGCCCGTGGCCGCGCCAACAGCTATGGACGCCGCAACTTGCCCCCCAGCCTCGACTTCTGGCTGGCCAAGGTGCGCATTCAGGTGCGCTATGGCACCGAGACCCCACAGGCGCTGCTCAGCTATTTCGACAGTCGTCTGCAAAAAGGGGATTACCCCCTCAAGGATGCGGCCACCTATGGCAAGGCGCTGGCCTTGTTGCAACTCAAGCGCACCGATGAGGCTGACACCCTGATGCAGGAGCTGGCAACCCGTCATCCGGAAGACTTGTTTGTGGTCGATGCCCTGACCGATATCGATCTCGCCAAGGGACGCAGCGCCCAGGCCATTGCACGGCTGGAGAAGTTCCGCGCCCGCATGCCGGATAACGAAGTGGTGGTGGTCAACCTGGGTAACGCCTATCTGGAAGGGGGCGATTACAAGAAATCCATCGCCATCCTGGATCCCTATGCCCGGGATCACGAAGAGAACAGCCTAGCCTGGAACCTGCTCTCCGATGCCTATCGCAAGGCGGGCCGAATGACAGAGTTGCACATGGCACGCGCCGAGATGCTCTCCCTGCGGGGGGATTATCAAGCCGCCATCGACGAGCTGATCGTGGCCCGTGGCACCACCAGCGACAAGCTGACCCTGGCCAGACTGGAGGCGCGCATCACAGAGCTGGAGCGCGCGAAAAAGGATCTCGACAGCCTGAAAGGGTGATGACTCAGACATGCGGTGAAACGGGGTGCGCCAGCAATGGCGCGCCCCGTTTTCTTTCCGGGCGGCAGACTCTTCCCGGCCACCCCTTCAGAAGGGAGCGGGGCGGCAGACTCGTGATGAAAGAGAAGCGTCGCAGACGCTCAAATGTCAGGAAGGCCCATCGTCGCTTCCCCTGGCAAGGGGAGGGGAGCTTCTCTAACGAAATTGCGCAGCCCGCAGCTTGAGGGCGGTAATCTTCTGCTCGTCGAACTCTCCCACCAGCGTCTCTTGCAATCGGCCCTCGCCATCGAGCAGATAGCTGGTGGGCAGTCCGGTTGGGAGAGAGAAGGGGAGGTGCGCCTCTTTATCGGCGATCAGCAGCGGGACTTTGATGTGATGGCGACTGGCCAGTGCCCCCAGCTCGGCCGGGGTGGCGTGATCGTAACTGATGATCACCACGGCTATCTTGCCCTCCTGCGCCAGTGTCTCCAACAGCGGCAATTCCCGCAGGCAGGGGGCGCACCAGGGCGCGAAGTAGTTGACCAAGAGCGGTTTACCGGCAAACTGCGCCAGTGTCACCGGCTGACCCTGGTCGTTGCTGAACTCGGGGGCCGGGGAGCAGGCTGTCAGCAGAGCGGCCACAATCATCCAACAAATTCGTTTCATTTCCTGTGCCCTGCCGCTTACCCTGACCATCCGTTTCCCCTACAATAGCGCCGTTTCTTGTCCCATCTTGCGAACAATCAGGGAGTTACCATGAGCGAGACCCAAATCTACCACAATCCGCGCTGTTCAAAGAGCCGTGAAACCCTGGCCCTGCTGGAACAGCACGGGATCGCCCCGGATGTGGTGCTCTATCTGGAGCAGGCGCCGAGTGAAGATGTCATTCGCACCCTGCTGACCCAACTGGGCTTTGCCGATCCGCGCCAGCTGATGCGCACCAAGGAAGATCTCTACAAAGAGCTGGGGCTGGCGGATCAGAGTGGCGATGCCCTCATTCGCGCCATGCACCAGCATCCCAAGCTCATCGAGCGCCCCATCGTCATCAAAGATGGCAAGGCTCGCATCGGCCGCCCTCCCGAGCAGGTGCTGGAGATCCTCAAGTGACCACTCGCTTCGCCCGTCTGCTGACCCTGATTGGCTTCTTTGGCCTGCTGGGTTGGGTCATCCTCTGGCACCTGTTTCTCTCTCCCCACCCTGACCTCAATCCCTGGTTGCTGCCGGTGATCTGGACTGTACCGCTCCTGTTCCCGCTCAAGGGCATAGCACAGGGCAACCCTTACACCCACGCCTGGGGCAACTTCGTGCTGATGCCCTATTTCCTGCACGCCCTGACGCTGATCACCACGGATGAGGGGGAGCGTTGGCTGGCTGTGGTTGAACTGGTGTTCACCACACTGGCGTTTGTCGGCACCATCTATTACGCCCGCCTGCGCGGCCGGGAGCTGGGCCTCAGCATTCGCAAGAAGAAGGGTGAGCTTTCACAAGAAGAGAAATAAGGCACTGGGTCAGTGCGCCTTTATCTGCAAACCGGACCCTGGGTCCGGTTTTTTATGGCCGCAATCCGGCGTGGTCGCCTGTCTCGCGATAGTGGGCGAGCTGCTGCTCGCTAAATGCCATCAGCTGGGGATAGAAGCGCAGAAAGCCCAGCTCGCAGGTGTGCCAATCCATCTCATCCAGGGTGGTGAGGGCATCGCCGAGCAACACAGGGCGGCGCAGACGATGGCCTATGCCGTTGAGGGCACGGCCCAGCCCCTCTTTGTGACGATAGGAGGCAATCCAGTTCTGCTCCGCCATCCGTTTCAGTGCCGCTGGCAAGCCGTCTGCCAGCAGCAGGTGGTCTGCCAATAGTTGCTCATAGCTGTGCTGCAAAAAGCGGGGCAGAGGCTCTGCACAAAACTGTGACCAGTACACACTGAGCCAGTGGTCGTAGAGCATGTCCACCAGTATGCCGCCAAAGCGGCGCCAGGGCGCCTCAAAGCAGGCCACCGCCGCCCTGTGCTCCGGGTGGGCATCGGTGAAGGCATCAATCTTGCGATGTAGCCAGATCCCCTCGTCGAACTCGGGGGCGAGGGCGCTTGGCAGTGGTCCCTTGATAAAATCCCCCAGCAGATTGCCGGTGAGGGAACTTCGGGTATGGGCAGCCAGATGCAGATGAGCCAGATAATTCATGGGGCTAGGGTTGACCAGCAAATGAAAACTGAGGGTGAGCCTAGCGGATCCGGCTCTGCTTGCCTATGGCTGGCGAACCGGCGGCAAGGGGTTGGCACAAAAAAGCCCGACACTCGGGTCGGGCGTGATGAGGTTGGCAGGTTTAAATGGCCAGGAAGCCCAGGATCAGGATGGGGCCGAGCAGGCTCAGGATAAAGCCGGAGACAATCGCCACCGGCACTACCTGGATGCCACCGGATTTCTGAATGACCGGCAGGGTGAAGTCCAGCGCAGTGGCGCCACCGTAGCCGATGGCGGCAGAGGGGTGGCGGCGCATCAACATGGGGATGATGAGAATGGCGATAAGCTCGCGACCCAGATCGTTGATAAAGGCGGCGGAGCCGAGCACTGGCCCCAGCTTGTCGGCCACCAGAATGCCCGACAGCGAATACCAGCCGAAGCTGGAGCTGATCGCCAAGCCATGACTGAATGGCATGCCGAGCAACTGGGCTGCCAGCAGACTGCCCAGCCAGCTGCTGACGATGACGGTAAAGGCGATTTTCATGCCCCAGGGATTGAGCAGGATCTGGCGCAGTCGCATGCCGGAGTTGCGCATTTGCACCCCGATCAGCAGCAGCAACAACATCAGGGCCCACTCACTCAACTTGTCGATGGGCAAGATCCGCAGATCCACCAGCAGCCCCAGCAGCACGCCCCCCAGCACCACGAAGCAGAGCTGAAGTGATTCCCACAGCAGGTGCAGCTTGCTCGGCATCTTGGCGTCACTCGCCTCATGGGTCGGCGGGCTGCGTTTGTCGAGCCACCAGAGCGCCAGCAGGTTGCAGAAGGTAATTGCGGCCAGCATGACACCGGCCACCTTGAAGATCACCGCAAGGTTGCTGCCCAGGTTCTCTACATAGGCGAGCCCCAGCCCCATCAGAAACAGGATGAGATAGACCATCTTGCCCAGCGACTGATTGACCAGCTTGATGAGCCGGGCGGAAGAGAGGGGGATCAGATAGCCGATTGCCAGCGGCAGCAGGATCAGCAATACATTGAGCAACATCGGGGCCTCGATCACAAAACTGATAAAAATGACACCTTATCACTACTTATTGGCTCTGTGTCACATATCTGTGAGTTTGCATGTTTCATCCGGGGCTTTTTTATCAAGTTGTTATGTTTTTGGTGCAAATCCATGCACTGATGTGGCGCAGTGGTTCGTCTTGGTGCAGCAGGAGAATCGACGAGTCAGCCCACTTTTCAACAAGATGCAAACATCCGCAGGGTGAATAAAGCTGCTTGGGCACGGTTATGACCATGATGCAGGAATTTTCTTGCCACCCTTGCGATGTGGGTATAAAAAGGCGGTGTTGCCTTACTGGTCTGGATAGGGTTTTATGCAGACAAAGTGCTGAAAAATACCGATTAGACCAATAAAAATACAGACAAAACACCAAAGACCACCGTTCTGTATTGTTTTTTGACTAGTCGAGTGATATTTTCGCTGAAGGTTGCCATCGGTTAATTTTTTGTTAAATGGACGATGGCTGAGTCACGCCGTAGCGGCGTCTAGGGACAGACAAGGTTGTAATGGATGAGCGACGTTGCCGCACTGGAAGTTCGTGAACTGCACAAGTATTTCGGCACCCACGAAGTGCTCAAGGGCATCGACATGACCGCCCACAAGGGGGACGTGATCTCCCTGATCGGCTCCTCCGGCTCGGGGAAGTCGACCTTTCTTCGCTGTATCAATTTGCTGGAAACACCCTCTTCCGGCACGGTTTCGCTTCATGGCGAGCTTATCCGGATGAAAACCAACCGGGCTGGCGAGCGGCTGGCGGAGGATGTGCGTCAGGTGGAGCGTATCCGTAGCCGTCTGGCCATGGTGTTTCAAAGTTTCAACCTCTGGTCGCACATGACCATCATGCAGAACATCATCGAAGTACCTATCCAGGTGCTGAAGATCCCCCGCGCCGAAGCCATTGCCAAGGCGGAGCATCTGCTCAATCGGGTGGGCCTGTGGGAGCGCCGGGATTACTACCCTGGCCACCTCTCCGGTGGTCAGCAGCAGCGTGCGGCCATTGCCCGGGCGCTGGCGGTGGATCCCGAAGTGATGCTGTTTGATGAACCCACTTCGGCGCTCGATCCCGAGCTGGTGGGTGAGGTGCTCGGCCTGATGCGTGAGCTGGCCGAAGAGGGGCGCACCATGCTGGTGGTGACCCATGAGATGTCGTTTGCCCGTGATGTGTCGAACAAGGTAATGTTTTTGCATCAGGGGCGCGTGGAAGAGGAGGGCAACCCCAAGGAGATTTTCGCCCATCCCAAATCGGAACGGTTCAAGCAATTTATCTCTTCCATCTATTGATGGGCGGGATCCAACGTTAACAGTCGACGATTTTATCAAGGAGAGATACATGAACAAGCTGATGCTGGCGACTGCCATAGTGACTGCCCTGTCTTCCGGTAGCCTGATGGCCAAGGAGTGGAAAGAAGTGCGGATCGGGGTGGAAGGTGCTTACCCTCCCTTCTCCTGGACCGAGCCCAGTGGCGAAGTGAAAGGCTTTGACATCGATATCGCCAACGCCCTGTGCGCAGAGATGAAGGTGAAGTGCACCCTGGTCAAACAGGATTGGGACGGCATCATACCGGCGCTGCTGTCGCGCAAATATGACGCCATCATCGCCACCATGGACATCACCGAAGAGCGCAAGAAGAAGGTGGACTTCACCCAGAAGTACCAGCACATTCCGGCCCGCTTCGCCGCCAAGAAAGGCACTGACGTCCAGCTCGACAAGGCATTCATGGATGGCAAGGCCGTGGCGGTACAACGCGCTACCTCCATGGATACCTACATCACCGACAACTTCCCCAACGCCACCATCAAGCGTTACGGCACCGCCGATGAAGCCTACCTCGATCTGAAATCCGGTCGTGTCGACTATGTGCTGGCCGACTCCGCTGCCATCACGGATGGTCTGCTGAAAAAAGAGGGCGGTGACGGCTTTGAGTTCGTCGGCCCGAAACTGACCGATCCCAAGTGGTTTGGTGAGGGTGCCGGCATCGCCGTTCGCAAGGCTGACAAGGATCTGAAAGAGAAATTCAACACGGCGATCCTGGCCCTGCGCGCCAACGGCAAGTACAAGGAAATCAACGACAAGTACTTCGAGTTCGACGTTTACGGCGAATAACAACCGAACGTCGTCTACGGCGGATCATCAAAACCCTCTCCTGGCCTCCCCTTCACAAGGGGGAGGCGTTGCAAACTCCCTCCCTTGTATGAAAGAGCCAGGAGGAGGCTTGGGGTCCTTGCGGTGCCGACGGCGAACCAGGAACGACAGGCTGACTCCCGTCAGTCGTCATATCGGGCCCGTTATCTCCCGCAAGGAGTGATGGGCCCGCTTGATTGCAATGGAGCTGCATATGTGTGGTTTTAAAGAATATGGAGCCTCTGCTTGGGAGGGGCGAGCCCACTCAATGTGCAATGGAGCTGCATATGTTTGATTTGAAAGGATACGAAGCCTCCCTGCTGGAGGGTGCCTGGGTCACTCTGGAAGTGGCGCTGGCCTCGTTGCTGCTGGCGCTGCTGCTGGGGATGCTGGGGGCGCTCGCCAAACTGTCGCCCTACAAGTGGGCCAGGGGCATTGCGACCACTTACACCACCGTCATTCGCGGCATTCCCGATCTGGTGCTGATGATGCTGCTGTTCTTCGGCGGCCAGGTGCTGATCAACAGCGTCTGTACCTGGGTCAACGAGACCTACAACAACTTCTTGCTTGAGAGCAATCCCAATCAGGAGTGGGTCTCCCTGCTGCCTGATTACATCGATATCAGCCCGTTTGCGGCCGGGGTCGCCACCATAGGTTTCATCTTCGGTGCCTACATGACGGAGACATTCCGCGGCGCCATCCTGGCGGTGGACAAGGGGGAGCTGGAAGCCGCTCGCGCCTTTGGCATGCGGGCGACCCAGGTCTTTGTGCGGATCCTGTTTCCCCAGATGATGCGCCATGCCCTGCCGGGGTTTGGCAACAACTGGCTGGTACTGCTCAAGACCACGGCGCTGGTCTCCATCATCGGTCTCGATGACATGGTGCGCAAAGCGTCCCTGGCGGCAGGCTCGACCCAGTTGCCCTTCACCTTTTACATGGCGGTGGCCCTGATCTTCCTGATCTTCACTGCGGTTTCCACCTCGGCACTGAAGTGGGCCGAGCGTCACTACGCGATAAAGACGAGGTAAGCCATGGATTTCTCAATCATTCTCAAAGAGTGGCCTACCTACTGGCAGGGGCTTTACACCACAGTGCTGCTGGTGGCGGCATCCCTCATACTCGGTCTGGCGCTGGCGGTGCCCATGGGGATACTGCGCAACAGTCGCAACTGGCTGATCAAGGGGCCGATCTGGGCCTATATCTACTTCTTTCGTGGCACCCCCTTGCTGGTACAGCTCTTTATCATCTACTACGGCGCTGCCCAGTGGGAGTGGCTGAAAAACAGCGCAGCCTGGACCCTGTTTGCCGAAGCCTGGTTCTGCGCTTTGCTGGCGTTCACCCTCAATACCGGCGCCTACACCGCAGAGATAGTGCGCGGCGCCGTGCTCAACATGCCCAAGGGGCAGATTGAAGCGGCCAACGCCTTTGGCATGAGCCGCTGGCAAACCCTCACCCGCATCATTTTGCCCAACTCGTTTCGCCGTGCGCTGCCCGCCTACAGCAACGAGGTGATCTTCATGCTGCAGGGCTCGGCGGTGGCTGGCATCATCACCATCGTCGACCTGACCGGCGCCGCGCGGATCATCAACTCCCGCTACTACAGCCCGTTCGAGGCCTTCCTGACCGCAGGCCTGCTCTACATGTTGCTCACCTTCGTCATCGTCTGGCTGTTCAAGAAGTGGGAAGCACGCTGGCACGCCCACCTGCGCCCCCGCAGCCTGTAACGGTATATCTAGAGCAGTTGCTGGAAGGCTATGGTCACTGAGGTCGTCAGTCAAAAGACATCACAACGGAATTCAGGCCTTCCAATATTTGATCAGTGATTTACCATAACTTTGGTCAGCCACGAGATATTTCCCGATATAAATTGCCATAACCTAGGCCCCTCTAGCTGGTGTAGTTGGTGCCGAGTATGAAGGGGTTACCAACTATCCAGATAGCTTGTCAGCTTACATTCCTATGCTGGCAACACTGTGCACAAACATGCATGGTTTATTGACAATCTCCACTGCGACTGACTATTCCTGAGATGTGCCCATTTGAGTTTGAGGGGGCGCACCGGATAACAAGGACGTAGGAGGGAACATGCGCGCTAACACACTCTTGCTCTCGGGACTGCTGGCTTCATTGATAGCCAGCACCGGAGCCATCGCCAATGACAACATTGTTGCCTTGCAACTGGGCACACCCGCCGAAAACGAGAAACTCAGCATCTTCACGGCAGACGTCAAATACCATCACATGTTCTGGCGCTGGGGGGATTCTGGCTGCCAGTTTGGTCTGGGCGTGCGTGGTGGCATGCTGAAGGTGGGGGATGAGCGCACTGCCAGATTGGGCACAGGGGCGCGCGCCGAATGTCTGTGGGGGAACTGGGTGGTATGGATCCCGGCTGAGGTGCTCTGGCTGGCGGAGCATGAGTTCGGCCATCGCGGCAATGGCTTCAAGGATTACGGCGGCCCCTTCCAGTTTGCTTCCGGCATTGGTCTGGGGTACGCGATCACCAAGAACTGGCTGATTGGCTATCAGTATGAGCACATGTCCAACGCCAAGATGTATGACCAAAACCCCGGCCTGGATACCCACTCCCTGCATATCGAATACCGCTTCTAAGCTCTGCTCCTCTTGTTGCCAGGCCCCTGCTCGTCAGGGGCTTTTGCTGTCGGTGGGTGAGTGTTGTGTCGCGGGCAAGCATGGCGCACGCGCTTAGCGCCCCAGGTATTCCCGATCGAAGAAGGTGTTGACCCAGTGGGGGCGGTAGACGGCGAGCAAGGTCATGGTCATGCCGTTGAGCAGGGCTTCGGGGAAGAGCAGCAGCGGCCAGATGGAGAGGTAGTCGGCGCTGATGGTATGCCACGGATAGGCGCCGCTCATCCCCATCAGCAGGGCGCTGGCGATCATCTTGACCGAGATGCTCAGCGCCCCGCCAAAAAAGGCGACCACGAACAGATAGACGAACAGATGGCGGGGCATCCAGGCCCAGCTCGCCAGGAACAGCAGCCAGCTGGTAGCGACCGGCAGGGCGATGCCAATCAGCGCCTGCCAGCCAAAATCGGCGAGGGGGGCAACCCCGAAGTAACCCAGAACAAGCAGTGTCAGGCAGGGAGCAAGCAGGGCCAGACGCCACCCCAGCAGCAGGGTCAGGCTGGTGAGGCCGAGAAAGTGCACCTCCAGCCCTTCATGCAGGCCGGCGCGCAAGGTCCAGAGCGGGACCAGTACGATGGCGCCGCCAAGGCAGAGGTGCTGATAGAGGGGTTGATCAAGCAGGGTACGCAGCAGGGTGCCACGCAGGCTGAATATCAGCAGCAATACCCAGAGCAGGAGGGCGGCCGCTTGTCCTTCATTCATGGCATTTCCTTGTCATGTGATGGCGCGCTGGGCGGGCAGTAATGGAGTGTCTCAATATCAGCAGGGCTGGCGTATTCCTTGCCAGCCCTGCTGAGGCATCAGTATTTGACGTTGTTGTGGTACTTGGCGAGTATGCCCTGAACTCTGTCCATGGTCTCCTTGCTGGGGGGCTTGATCCCGGTCAGATCATAGTTTTCACCCAGAACGTCCCACTTGTGCTTGCCCAGCTCGTGATAGGGCAGCAGTTCCACCTTCTCGACACTATCCCCCAATTCGGCAATGAACTGGCCCAGTCCCTCTGCGCTCTCGTCATCGTCCGACCAGGTCGGCACCACCACGTAGCGGATCCACATTGTCTTGCCTTTGGCGGCGAGATAACGGGCGAACTCCAGGGTGTACTTGTTGCTGACGTGGGTGAGAGGGATGTGCTTCTCGTCATTGATCTGCTTGATGTCAAGCAGCACCAGATCCGTGTTATCGAGCACCTTGTCGAGCTGTTCGTCGTAATGACGCACAAAGCCATTGGTATCGAGGCAGGTGTGAACACCCTTCTCCTTGCAGGCGGCAAACAGTTCGGCGATAAAGTTTTGTTGCAGCATGGCTTCGCCACCGGAGGCGGTGACACCGCCACCCGAGGCATTCATGAAGTGGCGATAGCTGGTGATGTCGCTCATCAACTCCGGCACTGTCACTTCGCGGCCACCCTGGGTATCCCAGGTATCCCGATTGTGGCAGTACTTGCAGCGCATCAGACAGCCTTGCATGAATACGATAAACCGTATTCCGGGGCCATCAACGGTGCCGCAGGTTTCAACGGAATGGATCCGGCCAATGACACCGGATGCACTGGTTTCAACGGCAGGGATCTGATTACTGACAGACATAGACGACTCCAACGATTCGAGCAGGCCGTGATTTTATTACATAAATCCCTATAAATCCTACCTGTTTAGCCCGACTGGGCCGCGCCGAGCAGGCTCTCCAGGGCTTTTACCGTCAGCGGTCGACTGGTCAGGAAGCCTTGATAATGCTGGCATCCCAAGGTTTTGAGGATGGCGAGCTGCTCCTCATCTTCCACCCCTTCGGCGGTGACGGTAAAGCGGAAAACCTTGGCCAGATCCAGGATGGCCTTGACGATGGCCTTGTCCTGTTCGCTGTGAACCAGGGTTTGAATGAAGCTTCGGTCGAGCTTCACTTCGTCCGCCGGCAGATCCCGCAGATAGGCCAGCGACGAGTAGCCGGTGCCGAAATCATCGATGGAGAGCAGTATGCCGAGATCCTTGAGTTGCCGCATGCGGGCTATGCTCTCCAGCCGGTTTTCCAGCACCACGGATTCGGTCACTTCCAGCAGCAGGCGGGAAGGGGGCACCCCTGTGTCGCGCAGTATGTATTCCACCTGCTGTACGAAGCCTGCGGTGTGGAACTGGCGGGCGCTGACGTTGACCGACAGATGGGGAATGGCAAAGCCGCGATTGAGCCAGAAACTGTACTGGGCACAGGCGGTCTTCATCACCCAGTAGCCGATGTCCTGGATGAGGCTAGTCTCTTCGGCGATGGGAATGAACTCGGCCGGTGGCACCATGGTGCCGTCGCTGCGCTGCCAGCGCAGCAGTGCCTCTATGCCGGACAAGCTGCCATTGTCGACCCTGTATTGCGGCTGATAGTGCAGTTGCAGCTCATGGTGGCGCAGGGCATCGCGCAGCTGGTTGTTGATGGTGAGCTTGCTCTTCTCTTTCTCGGCCATGGCCTCGCTGAAGAAAACATAGTTGCCCTGACCGGCCCGCTTGGCCATGTGGGTGGCGGTATCGGCCTGCTGCATAAGCACCAGATGATCCTGGTCTTCGCTGGAAAACAGGCTGATCCCCACAGATGCACTGCAATGGAGTTTGTGATCCTCGATGTCGAACGGGGTGCGAAACAGCCCCATCAGCTCGCGGGCGAAGTGCTCGGCCAGAATCTTGGCAGTGACATAACCCTGACCCAGGGCGGTGAACAGCAGGGCGAATTCATCCCCCGAGATGCGGGCCAGCACCAGGTTGTCCTGGGGCAGTCCCTTGAGCCGCTCGACCACGGCTTGCAGCAGCTGATCGCCACAGGCATGGCCGAGGGAGTCGTTGATCGACTTGAAGTTGTCCAGATCCACCAGCAGCAAGGCGCCCCATTGACCGTTCGGTGCCTGCAGGGTGCATTGCATTATGTTGTTGAGGCTGCGCCTGTTGTAGAGCCCGCACAGATCGTCGTAATAGGCGAGCTGCTCTATGTGACGGGCGGCGTCTTTTTCCTTGGTGATGTCGTAGAAGCTGCAGACGTAGTGACTGAATTCGCCGAGTTCATCCTTGACCCCGCTCACCATGAGACGCACCGGGAACAGATGCCCATCCTTGTGCAGGCAGCGCTCCTCGCCCATCCAGAACTCCTGCTCATCGATGGCCCGTCTGACATCCTCTTTCAGGTGATCGCCATAATAGGTCGGTCGAAGCCTGACAATATGCTGGCCGATCATCTCATCGTTGCCAAACCCCGTGATGCGGCCAAAGGAGTGGTTGACCTTGAGAATGATCCCCTGGTGATCCATGACCAGCAGGCCGTCGTGGGTGTTGAAGGCCACTTCTGCCAGGCGCAGAGCATCGTCGGCGGCGAGCCGCTGCAATTCGATGGCGGCCCGTTCATGCTGACTGCTGAGGGCATCGAGCAAGGGCATGGGGTCGGCCAGTGGCGTGTCGAGCAGCAAGGTGAGCTGTCCCATGGGGGCACCGCTCGGACCGTGCAACGGCACGCCGACATAGGCCTTGGCATTGAGGGCCAGCAACTGGGTGGCGTGTGGATAACGCAGGGGCAGGTCTTCCACATAGAGGGCCTGACCGTGCTGGAACAACTCCTGGGCGGGGCCAGGATCCAGCTGTAAGGGTTTGAGGATGGAGAAGGTTTCTCCTTCCAGCACGCAGCGCGGAATGATCCAGAGCTCCTGGCCTCGCGGCTGGTATTCGCCGACCCAGCCGATGCGGGCACCACTCATGGTGACGGCCCAGTTTACCAGTGCACGGCAATAGGCGATGCCGGTCAACAGGGTCAGCTCGCCGGGCAAGGCCAACACAGGATTGATGAGAGGTTCAGGCTCTGGCTGCCAGTGACCGAGCAATTGGGCGCTGTGGCGCACCAGTTGCAGCATCTCTTCGCTCAGCACTGTGGCGCTGAGGTACTCAAGGCTCAGCACGCCGATGAGTTTTTCCTGCTCCAGCAGGGCGCCATCGAGGCGCGAGCTCACCCCTGCATTGGCCAGATAGTAGTGCTGGCTCAACATGGGCTGGTGCGCCGCCTCGGAAAAACTCAAGGATTTACGGGTGCGCAAGGCACGAATGTAACGACTGTCACCGCGAATGGCCGAAAGCCCCTCGGCGCCGAGGGCAAAGACTGGGGTCAGCTGTTCGCTGCCGAGGGAGCCATTGGCCTGATAGTGCCAGAGGATCAGGCGATCGGCCCCCAGGCTCTCCTTGAGGGCTTCCAGCATGGCGACGAACTGTTGCTGGCTGGCCATCTGGCTCAGGCGTGGCAGCTGCAAGGCGAGATCGGCGATGGGCTCCTGGCGCTGGGTCTGCAGGCAGATGAGCCAGAAGGCATCCTGTTCATGGGAGAGAGCGATATGCCACTGCTGTCCGGCGAAGCGCAGCATCAGCTTGCCCCCCTGACCCTTGGCAAGGGCTTGCTCTATGGGCAGTCGCAGGGCATCCGGCAGTTGGGCCGGCCAGGCACTTCTCGGTTCATCCAGCCAATGAAGCGGGGTTTGCATCACATCGGTCAGGGCGACCAGCCGTTGGCTGCGCACATCCAGACGAAAGAACAGCGGTGTCTGGCTGGCAGGGGGAAGGTGACTGAGCGCGGTAGACGACATGAACTGATAACATCCTGTTGAACAACTGTCGGGTGGCAAGAATACTGCAAAATCGGTGCAAACAAAATTTCATTGAAATCTAAATTAGAAATCGCTAATTTAATGGCAATTTGTTGTTCACCGGAGTCTTGCTGATGAAACGGATCCTGATTGTAGGCGGTGTGGCTGGCGGCGCCTCTGCGGCGGCCAGAGCTCGCCGTCTGAGTGAAGAGGCCGAGATAGTGGTGTTCGAGCGTGGCGAGTTTGTCAGCTTCGCCAACTGCGGCCTGCCTTACCACATAGGGGGGGACATACAGGATAGGGATGCCCTGCTGTTGCAGACGCCCCAGAGCTTCAAGCGCCGTTTCAATGTGGATGTGCGAGTCTTTCACGATGTGATCGAGATAGACAAGGCTGGCAAGACACTGCTGGTGCGTCATCTGCAAACCGGTGAAGAGCGGCGAGAGCCTTACGATCAACTGCTGCTGAGCCCGGGGGCCGCGCCAATCCGCCCTCCGTTCCCCGGCATCGACAGCCCGCATGTTTATACCCTGCGCAATATCCCTGACATGGATCGCATCCTTGCTGCTCTGCAGCATGATCATCCACGCCATGTCACTGTGGTCGGTGGCGGCTTTATCGGGTTGGAGATGATGGAGGCACTGCATCAGCGCAAGCTGGAGGTCACCCTGCTGGAGCTCTCCGATCAGGTGATGGCGCCGGTGGATAAAGAGATGGCCAATATGCTCCACGCCCGCATCCGGGAAGAGGGCATAGATCTGCGGCTGCGTACCGGTCTTGCCGCCATCGAAAGTCTGGATGTGCTGGCGGAGAAAACCGCCGCCGTGGCGAGCGCCACGCGCAGTGGCTTGCGTCTGCCCCTGAGTGATGGCTCACATCTTGAAACCGGTCTGTTGATCCTGGCCATCGGCGTCAAGCCAGAAACCCTGCTCGCCGCAAAAGCGGGGCTGGAGTTGGGCCCGCGCGGCGGCATCAAGGTAGATGCCGGCATGCGCACCTCGGATCCCTTCATCCATGCGGTGGGGGATGCGGTGGAAGAGACAGATTTTGTGACCGGCGAATCCGTGCTGATCCCCTTGGCGGGGCCTGCCAACCGGCAAGGGCGCATCGCCGCCGACAACATGCTGGGGCGGGCCGAAACCTACAAGAAGACCCAGGGCACCGCCATCTGCAAGCTGTTCGATCTGGCGGTGGCCAGCACGGGCCTCAACGAGAAGCGCCTGGTGCAACTGGGCCTGCCGTTCGAGAAGGCTTATGTCCATCCAGGCAGCCACGCCAGTTACTACCCGGGCGCCCATCCGGTCAGCCTCAAGCTGCTGTTCGCCCCCGATGGCAAGATCTACGGTGCCCAGGCCATCGGCAAGGATGGGGTCGACAAGCGCATCGACGTACTGGCGGTGGCCCAGCGCGCCGGGCTGACGGTGTTTGACTTGCAGGATCTGGAGCTCACCTATGCGCCGCCGTTCGGGTCGGCCAAGGATGTGATCAACATGGCGGGCTTTGTGGCGAGCAACCACTTGAAGGGGGATACCATCCTCTGCCACGCTGCCGAGGTACAGGCTCGTCACCCCCATCAACAGGTGCTGGATGTGCGCAATGACCCCGAACTCGACAAGCTGGGTCGCATCCCGGGTGCCCTGCATATTCCCCTCGATGAGCTGCGCGCTCGCCTGAATGAATTGCCCAGGGATAAAGAGCTGCTCATCAGCTGCCAGGTGGGCTTGCGTGGCCACGTGGCTTGCCGCCTGCTCAGCCAGCACGGCTTCAAGGTGAAAAACCTCTCCGGTGGTTTTAAAACCTGGCAGATGGCGGTGATGGACTAACCGACTCACCGCTGCCGTGAAACGCCGACCTCAGGGTCGGCTTTTTGTTATCTGTCTGGTGGCAATCTGTGCTCGACATTTTGCAATGAGTTTTGTGTCAAGCGAGTCGGATGTCTTATCCTGTTGCCTATCGCGCTGCTATGGCAGCGATCCAATCCGGGATGGAACCTATGCGCCCTTTCGACCCTCGCCCTGCTGCTCACCAATGTGCTCATGCTTTCGTCTCACCACTTAGGCGCCGTTGGTCAGCCCTGTTGCTCACAGGGCTGACCGGTCTGCTCTTGGCCGGTTGCGGCCCAGACAAGCCGGCAACCGCCGATCAGGCGTCCGCAGCCCGGCAAGTCGCTGGGGCGCCAGACACTGTGGTGCAGGCCAATGCCCGCCAGTATCGGGATGCACCGGCGCTGGCGCTGGTCTTCTCCGGCCCGCTGGCGCCCAAGTCCAATTGGCAAACCTGGCTCAGTGTGAGCGAGGGGGGTAAGCAGTTGCAGGGGGAGTGGGTCCTGGCCGAGGATGGCCGCACCCTCTACTTCCCGCAGGTCGCACCCGACAAGAGTTACAAGGTGACCCTCAAAGCTGGGTTGGGGCCCGAGGCGCAGAGCTGGACCCTCAAGACCCGACCACTGGAGGCGGGAGCCTCCTTTGCTGCCAGCGGCATGGTGCTGCCGCTGCGTCAGGAGCTGCGCTTGCCCATCAGCGCGGTCAACGTGGATGAGGTCAATATCGATTTCTTCCGGGTCGATGCCGAATATCTGCCACGCTTTCTGGCCGAATACAGACCCGGCGCAGGCATGGGTAACTGGGAGCTGGAGCAGATCACCAGCCGCGCCAAGCGGGTGTTCAGCGGCCGTTACGCCCTTGAGCTGGATCCCAATCGCCGCGAGACCCGCCTCATCAACGTCAAGGAGCCGCAGCTGGCCGAGGCCGGCGTCTACTTTGCGGTCATGTCCCCCCTGGGCAACTACGACTGGCGCAAGGAGACCACCTATTTCGCGGTGAGCGACATGGGGCTCAGTGCCCGTCGCTATCGGGACCAGCTGGAGGTGTTTGTCAGCGCGCTCTCGAGCGCGGATCCCCTCAAGGAGGTACAACTCTCTTTGCTCGACGAGAAGGGCAACCGGCTGCAGGTGCAACAGACCGATCTGCGGGGGCATCGCCGCTTCGATCAGGTGCAGGGTGCGCGCCTGCTGCTGGCCGAGCAGGGCAAGCATCTGGCTGTGCTGCGCCTCGATGGCGCCGCGCTGGATCTCTCCGCCTTTGAATTGGGCACCCAGCCCTGGCAGGCCCTGCAGCTTTATCTGTTCAGCGGGCGGGATCTCTACCGCCCCGGCGAGCGGCTTGACAGTGAAATTTTGCTAAAAGGGCAGGATGGCCAGTTGCTGCCGGGCATGGCGGTGGAGCTGGAAGTGAAACAGCCGGATGGCCAGCTGCTCGAACAAAAGCGGCTGCTGCCGGACAGCCTGGGCGCCGCCCATTATGGCCTGCGCCTGCCGGATGATGCGCCGCTCGGCCGCTGGACCATCACCCTGAAAACCGCCGCCGGCAGCCGCTTCGAGTGGCCCTTCCTGGTGGAAGAGTTCCTGCCGGAGCGGCTCAAGCTGCAACTCGGCAAGGGACCGGATGGTGAATTACTGAACCCGCAGGAGGCACTCACCTTGCCGTTGCAGGGGGATTATCTCTATGGCGCCCCGGCTAGCGCCACCAAGGCCAAGGCAGAGGTGAAGATAAGCCGCGCCACCATGCCCTTCACCCAGTGGCAGGAGTTTACGCTGGGGGATGTGCTGCTGACCGAGCAGGCCAGGGATCTGGAGCCTGTCACGCTCACCCTGGACCAGCAGGGGAATGGCGCATTTTCGCTGGTGGATCAACTTGCCAGCGTGGGGACCCTGGGGCCGCTGGAGGTGGCTTATCGTGTCTCTTTATCCGAGCCCGGTGGCAGGGCGGTCAATCGCAGCCGTACCCAGTACGGCTGGCCCACCGGTAGCCAGTGGCCTGCGCTCAAGGCCGATTTCGTCGCAGACAGAGTGGAGGGGGGCAAGACGCTGCCTTTCCAGATCCTCAACCTCGATGAGCAGGGCCAGCCGGTGGCGGGCGAGGTGAAGGTGCGTCTGGTCAACGAATACCGTGACTACTACTGGCACTACGCCGATGGCGAAGGGTGGAAGTACGAGTTCAACAGTCAGCCCTATCTGGAGCAGGAGCAGACACTGCAACTGGATGGCAAGGGGCCGACCACCCTCAGCTTGCCCTTGGCGGCGGGCTGGTATCGGTTGGAGGTGGAGAACAGTCAGGGCCATCAGTCCAGTCTGCGGGTCGAGATCGGCAGTTACGCCTGGGGTGGCGGTGGTGAGCAGGCGCGGCCTGACAAGATTGCCATCACCCTCGACAAACGCGCCTATCAGGCGGGTGACAAGGCGAAAGTGACGCTGGTTGCCCCCCGTGCGGGCAAGGGGCTCTTGCTGGTGGAAGATGGTGACGGCCTGCGCTGGTGGCAGCGTATCGAGTTACGAGCCGAAGGCGGTGGATTGGCAGAGGCGCATGGCGAGTTCGAGATCCCCGTCAGCCCTGAGTGGCAGCGCCACGATCTGCATATCTCTGCCCAGATTGCCGCCCCTGACAGCGAATCAAAGCCGGTGAGCCAAAAGAGTGTGCAGAGCCTGCGCTCGGTCGGTTTGGTGCCGCTCGCGCTCGACCGGGAGGCCCGCCGCCTGCCGCTCACCTTGAGTGCGCCGGACAAGGCGGTGCCGCTCACTCGCCTCGAGGTGGCGGTGACCTCGTCACCAAACAGTCAGGGCCGGGTGGTGCTGGCTGCGGTGGATAGGGGAGTGCTCAATATCAGCGACTACCAACCCCTCGATCCGTTCGAGATCTTCTTTGGCCGCAAGCGCTTCGCGCAAGACTTGTTCGACAACTACGGTCAGGTGATACCGCCGCAGGATGGCAAGCTGGCTCGCCTCAACTACGGCGGTGATGCGCCGGCCCTGAAGAAGGGAGGGGCGCTGGAGAGTCGGGTCGAGGTGGCAGCGCTCTGGAGCGGCGAGGTGAGTTTTGACGAGAGTGGCAAGGCGGTGATCCCGCTTGATCTGCCCAACTTCAACGGCGAGCTGGCGCTGATGGCGCTGGCCTGGAACGAGCAGCAGGTGGGTCAGGCCGAGCGTGCCGTCAAAGTTGTGGCGCCGCTGGTGGCCGAGATAGGCTGGCCGCGTTTTGGGGCCAGAGGGGATGAGACCCGTGCTCTGGTGCAACTGCGCAACATGAGTGGTGAAGATCAGAGCCTGTCGCTGATCTGGACCCTGACTGGTGGCTTGCAGGCGGGTGGCGAGCTGCCCGGGACGCTGGCGCTGAAAAATGGCGAGGAGCAGTGGCTGACCCTGCCGCTCACAGTGACCGGGGCGAGCGGTGTGGCTCGCCTGCAACTGGCCGCCAGCGGCAAGGATTTTGCGGTAAACCGCGAATGGTCGCTGCCGCTGCGATCCCCCTGGCCAGCCCAGACGCGTCAGCGCTATCAGATGCTGGCACCCAACCAGCAGATGAGCTTTGCCCAGAGCGAACTGGCCGGGCTGGATCCCGCCAATCTGCAGGGGCTGCTCAGCCTCTCAGGTACGCCCCCCTGGGATCCGGCCGGCCAGTGGCAAGCGCTTGCCCAGTACCCCTACGCCTGTCTGGAGCAGACCCTGTCTCGCGCCTGGCCTTACTTGCTGACTACGGCGGATGAGCGTGCTACCTGGTCAAACAATTTGCCAAAAGTGGACAAGCCGGTGAGCGAGGCGGACCTGCAGCGCGCCCTGCTGCAACGGTTGCAACGACTGCAATTGCCCAGCGGCGGCTTTGGTCTGTGGGATGGCCGCTCCGATGAGGAGCAGTGGCTCACCGCCTATGCGGCCGATTATCTGCTGACAAGAAAAGAGGCCGGAGATGCCGTGCCCGAGGCGATGCTCAATCAGGCCATCAACCGTTTGCAGAGCTATCTCGGCGACAGCCAGTATGGGGAACGCTGGAGCAGTGCCCCCGAACACAGCCGGCTGGCCTATCAGGCTTACAGTGCCTTCGTGCTGGCGCGAGTAGGCAAGGCGCCACTTTCCACCTTGCGCCTCATCTGGGAGCAGCAGGCGGATCATGCCCGCTCCGGTTTGCCGCTCTTGCACCTCTCGCTGGCGCTTTCCGCCATGGGGGATGAGCAGACTGCTGCCAAGGTTTTGACTCGGGCGCTGGCAACCCCGCGCGGCGATGACTATCTGGCCGATTACGGTTCGCCCCTGCGCGATGGTGCGTTGGAGCTTGCCCTGCTGCGCCTGCACAAGCTGGCCGAGGATCGCTGGCCCGAGTTCAGCGCCAAGGTGGCCGATACCCTGGCCCATCGCCAGTGGCTAAGCACTCAGGAGCGGTTGGCCCTGTTGCGGTTGGCACAGGTCGATCCTGCGGCTGACTGGCAGGCCAGGGTAGCGTCAATCAGTGGCGACCAGGCCATTGCCGGTAAAAACAGTGCGCAGATCGGTGCCCCCGAGGCACTGGCGGCGACTGGCGTGACCAACGAGGGCAAGGGCTCCCTCTACGTGCAGCGCACCCTGGTAGGCTACCCGGAGCAGGCGCCCAAGCGCATCAGCCAGGGCATGAGCGTGACCCGCAGCTGGTTCAATGCCGATGGTAAGCGCTTTGATCCCGCTAAGGTCAAGGTGAGCGATTTGGTGGTGGTGCGGCTCAATGTGAGCAGCGAGCAGACGGTGCCCGATGCCTTGCTGGTGGAGATGCTGCCGGCGGGATTTGAGCTGGAAAACCCGGCCCTTGGCACCAGCATCAAGCTCGAGGAGCTCAGTATCGAGGGTAAGCCTGCGTGGCAGAGCGAGTGGAACGACTACCTAAAACATCAGGAGTTTAGAGACGATCGTTACACGGCCGCGCTGGATCTGAGCGAGGGGGGCAATCAGCAACTGGTCTATCTGATGCGGGCAGTGACCCCGGGTCGCTATCAGGTGCCGCCGACCCAAGTGGAAGACATGTATCGACCCGAACTGCGGGCGGTGGGCCAGGATATCCATGAGGTGACCATTTCTGAGTAATTCGCCTTTGCAGGACGAGGCGCGTCCGGCCGGTTTTTGGTCGCGTGCTCGCCAGTGGTTGCATCAGGGCCGGCTTGCTTTGCCAGGTTTGCCTCGCTGGCTGCGGCTGACGGGGTTGGGAATGGGGGCTCTCATCCTGGTGTTGCTGGTGCTGGATCGCGTTTTCCCGCCGCCACCGCTGGATCCGGCCTATGCGCGGGTGGTGCTCGATATGAAGGGGCGGCCGCTGCGCGCCTTTGCCGACACCAGCGGGGTGTGGCGCTATCCGGTGACCCTGGCGCAGGTCTCTCCCCGTTACATAGAGGCATTGCTCGGCTACGAGGATCGCCATTTCTGGCGCCATCCCGGGGTCAACCCTGTGGCCATGGTGCGCGGGGTCTGGCAGTGGCTGCGTTACGGGCGGGCGGTATCGGGGGGCTCGACCCTTACCATGCAGGTGGCCCGCTTGATCGAGCCCTATCACAGGAGCGTACCCGGCAAGCTGCGCCAGATGGCGCGGGCGCTGCAACTGGAGTGGCACTACGACAAGCGCACCCTGCTCACCGTTTATCTCAACCGTGCCCCCTTTGGTGGCAATCTGGAAGGAGTACAGGCGGCCAGCTTTGCCTATCTGGGCAAGAGTGCGGCCAAGCTCACTCATGCTGAGGCCGCCCTGTTGGCGGTGCTGCCGCAGGCCCCCAGCCGTTACCGACCCGACCGCCATCCTGATCGCGCCCGCGCCGCCCGTGACAAGGTGATGCAGCGACTGGTCAAACAGGGAGCCTGGCCAGACGCCGTGTGGCGTGAAGGGCGAATAGAACCCGTGCTGGCGCGCGGTCACTTCACTCCCATGGAGGCGCCGCTGTTTGCCCGTTTAGCCGCCGACAGCCAGCCGGGCGCCCTGGTGCATACCACCATAGATGGCGATCTGCAGCGCTGGCTGGAGGCGCGGGTGGCGACTTATATACGTCGTTTCCCGGAACAGACTTCCGCCGCCCTGCTGTTGGTGGATAACCAGACCATGGCGGTGCGCGCCTACGTGGGCAGCGCCGAGTATGGCAATCTGCGCCGTCATGGCTACCTCGACATGGTGCAGGCGATCCGCTCACCCGGCTCCACCCTCAAGCCGTTTATCTATGGTCTGGCCCTCGATGCCGGCCTGGTTCATTCGGCCTCCCTGCTCTCCGATGCCCCCAGACTGGGGTCGGACTATCGCCCCGCCAATTTTACCGGCGCCTTTCAGGGGCCTGTCACCCTGACCCGGGCGTTGCAGCAATCCCTCAACGTCCCTGCCGTGCAGGTGCTGGAGGCCCTTGGGCCCGATACTCTGGTCAATCGACTGGATAACGCCGGGGTCAGGCTGGCCCTCTCCGACAAGCCCAATCCGGCCATTGCGCTGGGGGCGGCCGGCGTCAGGCTGGAACAACTGGTGGCGCTCTATAGCTCCCTCACCCGGCAGGGACAGGTGGCGATGCCGGTCTGGCTGGCGGGACAAAAGGCGGTCTCGCGCCCCTTGCTGAGCCCTGGGGCCGCCTGGATCACCTGGCAAATTTTAAGCTCGCAGGGGCGGGCTGATCAGCCCTTTGCCAGCGAGGCGACCGGCCGGGTCAACCGGCTGGCCTGGAAGACGGGTACCAGCTATGGCTATCGGGACAGCTGGGCGCTGGGAGTCTCTGGCCGCTGGACCCTGGGGGTCTGGCTGGGGCGGCCCGATGGCACCCCCTTGCCCGGTTTTTATGGCCAGAGCGCGGCTGTGCCGCTGCTGCTCTCCGTCTATTCGCGACTGGGGGACAACAGCCCCCTGCCAGCGCAACCCAATGCGGTGAGCGAGGCCGAGATCTGTTGGCCACTGGGGCGGCGGGTGAGTGCCACCCTGCCTGAGGCCTGCTTGCAGCATCAGAGCGCCTGGCTGCTGGATGAGCGGGATCCCCCTACCTTGCCAGACCCCATGGATTGGCCTTCCCCCCTGCGCCAAGTGGCACTGACCAGTCAGGGCAAGCCGACGCTGACCCGTTGTGACGATGCTAGCCAATCTGTCTGGCGGGCGCTGTGGCCCTTGTCGCTGGAGCCCTGGCGCGCGCCAGGCGAGCGGCGCAAGGCGCTGCTCGCCAGCGGTTGTGAGGGAGAGGCACAGGGGGCGGATCTGCAGGCGCCGATTCGCATCGTCGCCCTGGGGGAGGGCAACCTTATTCGTAGCCAGCGCTATCGCCTGCAACCCAGGGTGCTGGGTGGTGTGGGCAAGCCATTCTGGTTTCTCAATGGCCAGCGCCTGCGCTGGGATGGGGATCAGGTATTGAGCAAGGCAGGCCGCTACCAGCTGGTGGTGGTCGATGAGGCGGGCAACAGCGACAGGGTGGAGTTTCGGTTGGAGAATCCCTCCTGAAGAGGGGGATCCTCCTGATTTGGCCGGGCAGCACGCCGGAATATTGGCGCAGCCTCATATCATCACGGCGGACTCAGGATTTGACCTGGCCCAGCCGGGTGAAGAAGTGCTGGCTCTTGCGCTGGTGAAAATGGCTCTTCTTGATGGGATGGAAGATGAGGTTGCTAGCCGGGTGGCTTGCCTTGAGCTGATGGATCATTGCCATGGCGGGCAATGAACAGCTGATCAGGGTGGTGAGCGGCAGGCTGTGAGTCGCTGGCCCCAGCAGCTGATTGAGCCCTTGCTGCGCCAGCTCGAAACGGGTCAGGGCTGCTGGCTCGGCATAGCCGCTGCCCAGCATGGTGAGCATGGCATCGAGGGCCTGATGGAACTCGGCCAGTTGCTGGCGAAAGCCGCTGCGGGCGCGCAGTGCAATCAATTCCTCGAAGGAGATTTCGCTCAGGTGAGTGGGCACTTGCAATGGTATCTCGAGGTGGAAGCAATCCTGGCCGCCCCGATTGTGGTAGCGGGATTCGAGCAGGTGCAGCAGCCTGTCCAGATAGTCGTGATCCGTGATGAGCGCCCCCTCATTGGCGAGTGCCCACTCACGGGCGAGGCGCATGGAGAGCAGATTGGCAAAGCGCCGCGCCATCTTGATCCCCCCCTCATCCTGGCTGGCAAAGCCGTGGGCGAGGCAAAAGCCGTGCAGCCGCTCGAGACCGGCCTGGGTCGGGCAGAAGCAGTCGTGATTGGCGCTTTGACGCCAGCGAGTGATGAGATCTCTGTTGCCAAATACCTTGTGGCGGACAAAGTCGGGCGCGACAAGACCGCCGAGCTGACTCTCCAGCTGAGGGGTGATATCTGCAAAGAAAGCTGGCTCGGGCCGCTCTGCCAGCAGGTCGGTTCGCTGCTCCAGCGTACTTAGCAAAGTGGTGAGGCCGCTTTTCTCACTGATGGTGAAGACGAAGGCGAGCCGCTCCAGATAGAGCAGGGCAAACTTGAGCCAGAGCTCGTCACGTACCTCCATGCCGGGGTAGTAGATATAAGTCTTCATCGGATCTTCTGTGTTGACGCATCTTGCCAGGGCGCAGGTTCGGGAATATACGCAAGATTGCCGCCGGGCCGCAAACATTGAGTGGGAGAATATGGGTGAACGCTCAGCCTGTAGGCGCTGGCAACAAAGTTCTGATATAATCCGCGCCCTTAAATCAAGGCCACCCGAGTTGAAACCATGAAGTTCATTATCAAGCTGTTCCCGGAAATCACCATCAAGAGCAAGTCAGTGCGCCAGCGCTTCACCAAGATGTTGCAGGGCAACATTCGCAACGTGTTGCGCCGCTTCGACGAAGACGCCCGCGTACGGATGGATTGGGACAAGCTGGTAGTGAGCTCCCGCAATGATCAGTTCCACGCCCAGTATCTGGAAACCCTGGCTTGTATCCCTGGCATCCAGTACTTCCTCGAAGTGAAACTGAGCAACTTCACCGACCTGCATGACATCTTCGAGCAGACCCGCGCCGTCTGGGGTGATCGCCTGAAAGGCAAGACCTTCTGCGTGCGTGCCCGCCGTGTCGGCAAGCACGATTTCAGCTCGCTAGAGCTGGAGCGTTATGTGGGTGGTGGCCTCAACCAGCATTGCGAAACGGCCGGCGTACGTCTGAAAAAGCCTGACATCCAGGTCAACCTGGAAGTGGAAAACGACGAGCTTTACATCATCAGCGCCGTTCACCATGGCATGGGCGGTTTCCCCATGGCGACCCAGGAAGACGTGCTGAGCCTGCTCTCCGGTGGCTTCGACTCGGGCGTGGCTTCCTACCAGTTCATCAAGCGTGGCTGCCGCGTGCACTATTGCTTCTTCAATCTCGGCGGCGCCGCCCACGAGATTGGGGTCAAGCAGGTAGCCTACTACCTGTGGAGCAAGTTTGGCGCCTCTCACAAGGTGCGCTTCACCGCCATCGACTTTGAACCCGTGGTCGCCGAGATCCTGGAAAAGGTGGATAACGGCCAGATGGGGGTAGTGCTCAAGCGCATGATGATGCGTGCCGCAGGCCAGGTGGCTGACTACTTCCAGATCCCGGCCCTGGTGACAGGGGAGTGCGTGGGTCAGGTCTCCAGCCAGACCCTCACCAACCTCAACGTCATCGATCGGGTGACCGACAAGGTGATCCTGCGCCCGCTCATCACCTGGGACAAGCCGGACATCATCAGCGAAGCCCGTCGTATCGGCACTCTGGAGTTTGCCGAGACAATGCCGGAGTATTGCGGCGTCATCTCCAAGAAGCCGACCATCAAGGCTGTGCTGTCCAACATCGAGGCGGAAGAGGCCAACTTCGACTTCGCCATCCTGGACAAGGTGGTGTCCGAGGCCCGTTACCTCGACATTCGCCGCATCGGTGAAGAGACCGCCGCCGAGGTTCAAGAGATAGAGACCACAGAAGTGCTGGCCGCTGACGAGGTGATCCTAGACATCCGTTCCGCCGACGAGCGCGACGAGAAACCTTTGGTGGTGGAAGGCCGTGACGTGCTGCACATCCCCTTCTTCAAGCTGGCCACCGCCTTTGGCGATCTGCCCAAAGAGCAGACCTATCTGCTCTACTGCGATCGCGGCGTGATGAGCAAGCTGCAGGCGCTCTACCTGAAAGAGAAGGGTTTTGACAACGTCAAGGTGTACCGCCCGTAATCAGAGGGTGACGTTTCGAATAAAAAATCCGGCCAATGAGCCGGATTTTTTATTTCACTGCGCATCACGCTCAGATGGCGTGTCAAGACAACGTGGGGATCAGGGGCAGGGGACAGGGGTAAAGGTTGACTCGCCCTGGCAACGCCAGCCCATCTCGGCCTGCTTCATCTGCCACAGGTTATTGCTGCGAAACAGGGTCAGGATATAAAGCATGTCACTCTTGTTGCCATCGAGGGCAACCGACAGCACCAGATCATTATCCAGTTGCTGTGCCTGGATGCGACTGGGTATGTCGCTATGGCCGACAAAACGCAGTGCCACTTCACGATAATCATTGACCCAGGTTTGCCGGGTCGTGCTTGCCTGACGGATCTGCTGGTTGAACTGCTGCACCGGGGTAGAAGCCAGTCGTCCAAACAGTACCTGTGCATCGGCGTGCGCCGTTGCCACATTCATCAGTAGCAGGGAAGTAATGAGCCCAAGTTTTTGCATGAGGGATTCCGGCTTACAACGACTGGATTCTATGACAACAGAAAAGCCCGCTTGGTTCAACGTAACGAGGCCGGGAGTGCGACATGCCCCCCGGCCCGAACATCAATGGCGTTGCAGCGAAAAGGTGGGCAGTGACAGGTGCCAGTAAATGGCAGCGACCCGCAGACCAAATACCCCCAGCATGCTGATCAGCATGGCGGTCACCCTGTCCACGTTGACCTCCAGTGCCAGGGTATAGAGGATGCCCCCCAGAATGCAGGCGGTGGCATAGATCTCCTTTTGCAGCACCATGGGCACCTCCCGTGCCAGCACATCGCGGATCATGCCGCCAGCCACACCCGTCATGGTCCCCATGATCACCGCTATCAGACCTGGGGTACCGAAGTTGAGTGCCTTCTGGGCACCGATCACGGTAAAGAGAGCCAGCCCGAAGGCATCTGCTACCGGCAACACATACCAGGGCATACGCTTGGGTAGCTTGACCATCCACATACCCACCAGCGCCGTGGCAATCACCACCCAGATATAGAGAGGGTCACGCACCCAGAACACAGGAGTGGCACCCAATATCATGTCGCGGATGGTGCCACCGCCGATGGCGGTTACCGCCGCCAGCACCATGACGCCGAAGGCATCCATCCTGAGCCGCCCTGCTACCAGCACTCCCGAAAACGCGAATACCGCAGTACCAAACATGTCGCTGATGTAAACAATCTGCTCAACCAGTGTCTGCATGGAGAACAACTCACGTCCAATTGTTGATGGGGTCGCGATTTTAGGGGGTGTGCAGGCTTCTGACCAATGATGGCCTGCAAAAATGAGAGCCAGCCCCAGTTTTTGCAAACGGGATGTGGGTGCACGGATAAGCGCTGACACCTTGCAGGTCAGGGCACTTGCTTTGCCATGGCCTTTGGCTTGTGCGGCATCCTTCTGATAAGGGGAACTTTTTGGATTTTTTCTCTTAAGTAAAGCGGGAATGTGCCGATAAATAGGGTAAGCGGCGTTAATGCGATGAAGCGTTAAAAATAATGCTAAAGACATCGAAAAAGAGGCCGTTAAATAAGACGCATCGGACAGGAAAGACAATAAAGTCCGAGCAAATTAGATAGTAAATTTAATAGCTTAGGAGAATGGTTATGGCACTTTATATCAATACGAACGTTTCATCGCTTAACGCCCAGCGTAACCTGATGAACACCAACAAATCTCTGGATACTTCTTACACCCGTCTGGCATCTGGTCTGCGCATCAACAGCGCAAAAGACGATGCGGCAGGTCTGCAAATATCCAACCGTTTGACCTCCCAGATCAATGGACTGGACCAGGGTAACCGTAACGCCAACGATGGCATTTCCGTTGCCCAGACCGCAGAAGGTGCCATGGAAGAAGTGACCTCCATGCTGCAACGGATGCGCACCCTTGCTCAGCAATCTGCCAATGGTTCCAACAACACCGATGACCGAACCGCTTTGCAGCAAGAGTACACTCAACTGATGACTGAAATCGACCGGGTGGCAAAAGATACCACCTTTGGTGGCCAGAACCTGCTCAGTGGTGGCTATGTGGGCTCCTTCCAGGTCGGCGCCGATGCAGGTCAGACCATCACCTTCAAGATGACATCTGCATTCACTATGAAGGGTATTGCATCAGCTACCAAGGGAAGCGCAACGGTTACAACCACCACCATTGGTGAGCCTTACACTATTGGCAAACAGACTACAGCAGTCGCTACAACCAGTGTTAGTAGTATTGAGAGCGCTAAAGAAGCTCAAACTGCAATGGCAAACTTGGATTACATGATCAAGGTGGTGGACAGTAAGCGTGCCGAGCTGGGGGCGGTACAGAACCGGTTCGACTCGACCATTCGCAACCAGGCGAACGTCTCTGAAAACGTCAGCGCTGCCCGCTCACGTATTCGTGATGCAGACTTTGCGACTGAAACGGCCAACCTGACCAAGCAAAACATTTTGCAGCAGGCGGCATCCACCATACTGTCACAGGCAAACCAGCGTCCCCAGTCTGCCCTCTCGCTGCTGCAGGGCTAACAAAAGAAAACAGGGCGGTTGTTCAGGCCGCCCTGGTCAAGAGATGGAACAAAGGGGTGTTCGGGTTTGCACTCTGTTCTATCGGGAGAGAATCAATTCTCTATATTAGTAATGCCAAGTGTTGTACAGCTGTTCAGTTCTGTCACTCTTGGTCGTATTCTCCTGAGCGTATGCTCATTTTAGGCCGGATTTTCCGGCCTCTTTTTATTGTGCCGTCAAATTGACGCCACTCCATCATAGCAAAGCACAAACCGTGCCAAAATCAACCTCTTCTGTGTGCATGTCGTCATGGTGCCTGACGTCACATGGCGAGTCTTCTGATGCCTGTGATTTGCCGCTTACCGGATAAAACTTGCCGCCTTCGGCAATTATTTTCCTAAAGCTTGTGTCCCTGCGGCCGTTAAATAAAGTGAAGCAATCGAGGGGTGTTCGGAATCCAACGTTTGCACTACTGCGGGTGGCCTGTTCGTTCAAACAGACACCCGCCAGAAGACACAGGATTGTTCAACCTGGTCTTCTAACGGTGGGACGTCGCTTTGTCGGCGCAACCCGCAGTCGCATGTTCTTCGGGAGAATATTTTTATGGCCATGTACATCAACACGAATACTTCATCACTGAACGCCCAGCGTAACCTGATGAACACCAACAAGTCCCTGGATACGTCCTATACCAGACTGGCATCCGGTCTGCGTATCAACACTGCCAAGGACGATGCAGCCGGTCTGCAGATCTCCAACCGTTTGACCTCACAAGTCAATGGACTGGATCAGGGTAACCGCAACGCCAACGATGGTATCTCGGTTGCACAAACCGCTGAAGGTGCCATGGATGAAGTCACCTCCATGTTGCAGCGTATGCGTACCCTGGCCCAGCAATCCGCCAACGGTTCTAACAACACTGACGACCGTACCGCATTGCAGCAAGAGTATGATCAACTGACGACTGAGATTAATCGCATCTCCAGCGATACCAGTTTTGGTGGCCAGAAGCTGCTGGATGGTTCTTACAAGGGCTCCTTCCAGGTGGGTGCCGATGCGGGTCAGACCATCACCTTCAAGATGACATCTGCATTTACTATGAAGGGTATTGCATCAGCTACCAAGGGAAGCGCAACGGTTACAACAACCACCGCTGGTGAGCCTTACACTATTGGCAAACAGACTACAGCAGTCGCTACAACCAGTGTTAGTAGTATTAAGACTGCTAAAGAAGCTCAAAATGCAATGGCCAACCTTGACTATATGATCAAGGCGGTTGACAGCAAGCGAGCAGAACTGGGTGCGGTGCAAAACCGGTTTGACTCGACCATTCGCAACCAGTCCAACGTCTCTGAAAACCTGAGTGCAGCACGCTCTCGTATTCGCGATGCGGACTTTGCGACTGAAACAGCCAACCTGACCAAGCAGAACATTCTGCAACAGGCTGCTTCCAGCATCCTGGCGCAAGCCAACCAAAGACCGCAGTCAGCCCTGTCACTGCTGGGTTAACAGGCAGTGATGAGATAGAATGGGGAGCGACGATATGGCCAATGACATTGGAATACCCTCATCGGTCACTCCTTCTTCTCTTCAGTCAAGTAGCAAGAGCGGCCAATCGGCCGCTCAAGTGCTATCTGGCACGACGGAAGAGCAGCGGGTGATGGCACAGGATGTGAAGAAGCAGCAAGAGGAGAAGGCGCAAGAGAAAGTCAGCAAACAGGAGATTTCTGAGGTTGATATTGAAAAGGAGGTCCAAAACTTGCAGGAGTTCAGTAAGTTGCAAGGATGGACTGTCAATTTCAGTGTCGAAAAGGATCTCGAGCAGGTCGTCATCAAGGTGATGGATGCCCATACCAAGTCGATGATCCGCCAGATCCCGAGCGAAGAGTTACTGGCCATCAGCAAACGGATCAAGGATCTGCGCGAAGGTGATGCGACCGGCGGAGGTTCCCGTGTCGGGCTGCTGCTCGATAACGAGATCTAATACGCAAGCATAACGAGGAGAGTGAGTATGACCACGATTACTTCTGCAGGTGCCGGCTCGGGACTTGATCTTGAGTCTGTGATTGCTGCCAGTGTGGATGCCAAAAAGGCACAACTGCTGCAGCCAATTACCACCAAGAAGACCAATGCTCAAATCACTCTCTCAGGTGTTGGGCAACTGAAATCAGCCATCGCTTCCTTTGTGACCACGCTCAAGGCGATGTCCAAGGACGATGCATTCAACAAACGCGCCATCAACATCACTCAGGACAAGGACAATCCCGTACTCAAGGTGGAGAGTAAAGCGGGTGCTTCCAACGGGCAGTACGACATCTCAGTCGAAAAATTGGCGAAGACCAGCAAGTTTGACGGTGTGTTCGACAAATCTACCGACCCTCTTATTACTCAGGATGGCGTCCTGACCTTCAAGGCCGGTGACAAGACTTTTGATGTGGATGTCAAGGCGGGGGATACGCTGCAGTCCATTCGCAAGCGTATCAATAATGACGGTGATAACTTTGGCCTCAGCGTCAATATAATGAACACGTCCGATGGCAAGTCCAAACTTGTCATTGATTCTGGTATCAGCGGTGCTGGCAAGGACTTGCAGATAACTGGCAATACCACTGAATTGACTGACAACTTCATCTCCAAACTGACTCAAACACAAGACGCTAGGGATGCCGAGATCACGGTGGACGGGAGCACACTGACCAGTGCAACCAATACCTTTGATGGTACGATTATCGGACTCAAGGTCACAGTGTTGAGAGAATCCGACAAAAATGCGGACAATACACTCAAGTCCAACAAGGTGGATGTAACCACCGACAAGGCTGGCATCAAGGACATGGTCAAGAGCTTCATCGATGGCTACAACACCTTGGTGAAGAAGAGCGGTGATCTTGGCAAGCGCAGTTCAATTGTGGCCGGGGTTAGTCAAAATGATGGGGGGGCCTTGGCTGGTGATGCCACCACGCGCGCCGTGATAAATATGATGAATGGGGGCATCACTGAGCCTTCCAAAAATTCCTCCACGTTTTCAAGCATCTTTCAGCTGGGTGTCAAGATGGACAACAAGGGGGTGCTCTCTCTTGACTCTACAAAATTCGACGAAGCAGTTGAAAAGAACTTCGATCAGGTAGTTGCGGTATTTGGCGGAAAAGATGGTGTAGCTGGCAAGTTAGCCGGGCAACTGGAAAATTACTCCAAAACCGGCGGCTTGCTTGCCAAACGGGAAGATAGCCTGAATTCGGATCTGCGTGATGTCAATCGCAAGCAGTTGGATGTTTCGGCCCAGCTGACCAAGTATGAAGAGACATTGCGTGCCCGTTACGGGAGCCTGGACAGCATGCTGGCCAAGATGAACAAGTCAGCCTCATATTTGAACCTGCTCAACACCAAGAACAGTAATTCATAGTCAGGATCGGTGTTTCTATGTATCGGAAAAATATCAAAGCCTATACCACCCAGAGTCTGCAATCCGAGCTGGCGGTGGCCGACCCTTATCGCGTCATTCAGCTACTGATGCAGGGATGTCTCGAGCGTCTTGCCCAGGCGCGTGGCGCGATTGAGCGTCGCGACTTTGAGCAAAAGTCCCAGTCCATTTCCAAAACGATGGCCATCATCAACGGCCTGCAGGACTCGCTGGATCTCTCTTATGGCAAGGTGCCCGAGGACCTGTTCGCGCTTTATGATTACATGAAGGCCCGGATGATGGATGCCAGCCGCGATATGGATATCAGTGCGGTTGACGAGGTGATTAATCTGATGCTGACTGTAAAAAGCGGGTGGGATGCGATCCCCGTCGAAGAGCGTGACAAGGCGCTGGCACAGCAGAAAGTAGGCAGGGCGGAATGAACTGCAGCCCTCTGGTCGAATTGATGGAAACTGGCAACCAGCTGTTGGTTCTGCTTGAGCAGCGCCAGATGCAGGCGGCTGACAAGCTGGTGGAGCCTTATCTCGGTGCGCTTGATGGTGTGTTTCAACACATTCCATCGGGTGCTGTGCTTGATGCGGAGCAGCGTCAGGCATTGCAGCAGTTTCAAGCCATCCATGAGTGGGTGGGAAAAGAGAAACATCTTGCAGAAGAGGAGTTGCTGCAGTTTTCCAAAGCGGGTCGCGCCTCTGATCTTTACAAGCTGAATGCAGGTTAGGCACATCATGGATTTTAATAAAAACATTGCCGATGTAGAAAATGAACTCTCTCGCCTAGAGCGGCAAAAAAAACAGGAAGCCGCCATGCTGGACGTGCTTCCTGTTCGTCATCAGCTCAATATGGCTGCTTTCGCAAAACACATGCCCGGCATTCATGATTATTTCAAAGATTATCAGCCTGTCCGGCCATTTCGTTTTTTCTGCAATGACAATGGTATTCCCAATATCTTGTGGCTTGATGATGGGGTGTCTCTTTATGGTGAGGATCCGTTTGCCGAGGTACAGGCACAGATAGCAGAAGTGATCGAGCAGAGTGTGTTGCAGTGCATCGATTTTATTCCTCAGTGGCATATCGATGGCCAGATCCACATAAAATTTAATAATGAAATATCCAAATTAAAAGAAAAGTCGGCCTTGGAAGGCTTGCGGTTGAACAGTGCCCTGCACTCCGATATTCCGTTGTCACTGATGTACGGGATCGGCTTGGGATACCAGCTGGGTTATCTCTATGAGCAGTGCAAGATCAGGAACCTGTTTGCCTTCGAGCCCGATCTCGATATGTTCTATGCCTCACTCTATTGTTTCGATTGGCATGAATTGTTCGAATATATGGAGCGTGAGTCACTTAGCTTGCATCTGTTCATCGGTGTTGACGAACAACTGCTGGCAGCGGATATGATGGAAGCCCTTCATCGCAAGGGGGCATTCTGGTCGGCTAGCTACTTCTCTTTTTGCCATTATCATTCTCCCAAGCTGCATGCGCTGATAAATCAGGTAGAGAGCGAGTTTTACCTGCTCAAAACGGGCTGGGGCTTCTTTGACGACAATATCTACGCGCTGGCTCACAGCCACAATCATCTGCAAGAGGGAACCCCGTTCCTGAAGCGGCAGCGTGATACATCGGCATTCAGCCAGGTGCCAGTGTTTGTTGTGGGCAATGGTCCTTCTCTGGATCAGAGCATTGACTTTATAAAGCAGCATCAGCAACAGGCTGTCATCATCGCCTGTGGTACGGCTGTCAGTGCGCTTCACAAGGCGGGTGTCAAGCCAGATATTTATGTGGCCGTAGAGCGTACCAAGAGTTCGGCAGATTTCCTGCGCATTCTTGATGCCGATGACTTTATCAAGGATACCGTCTTCCTGAGCGTCGATGTTATTCACCCCGAGTGCAAAGGATTCTTCCGCAAGACGGGATTGACGTTCAAACCCAATGAACCCATGTTTTCCATGCTGATCAGTGCCTTTGGTCAGGCATTTGAATATGACACCATTGAGTTTTCCAACCCGTTTGTGGGGAATACCGGACTCAACTATGCCGCTTTGCTGGGCTTCAAGCAGGTGTATCTATTCGGCATTGATAATGGCTACAAATCGGCAGGCAAACACCACTCCAGTTTGAGCTTGTATTACAACGACAAGAAAGAAGCCAAATATAACGAGAATCTGAAAGATACCTTCCCGGCACCAGGCAATTTTGGTGGGGAGGTGCGCATCAATCATTTGTTTGGGCTCGCCATCCATAATATGGAGCGAGTGCTGAATAATTATCCTGATTTGCGCTGCATCAACAGCAGTGATGGAGCCTATATCGAGGGCGCCATACCTCAAGGTGTCGAATCCTTGCAGCCATCCTGGCCCGAACTGGATAAAGTACGATTGATGGATGAGGTGATGGATCGCTGCTTCCAGCCTTTCGACATGACCAGCATTGACTTCAATGCCGCGCTCAATGCATCGCTTTTCGATGAGCTGATAGATAAATTTCAAGCGGATTGGCAACAGGTGCCGCGTGAGCACAATGCCGTGTTGGCACTGATGCAACGACACCATGACTATCTTCTCTACTTGCTCATGAGCCGTGAATGCCATCTTTATCGTGTGATGATAGGCTCGATAAACTATTTCTATGCCAATATCATCAGCCTGATGATGGCCTTGGTAAATGCAGACTCTGAGGAGTTTGAAATAAAGCTGAAAGAAGCTGAATCAATACTCGGGCGCTTCTTTGAGGAGAGCAAGGTCATGTATGCAGATGCATTCCAGCGGCAGGACTCCACCTACTTTGCTGGGCTCAATGTGTTCAAACATACCTGACCAGCAGGTAATGCCTTTCAGTGACGAGAAGGTTTTCAGACACAACAAGACGCCGGCAGATGCCGGCGTCTCTGTTTTCAATATCGCTGTGTTAGTGCCAGTGGCTATTTTGCTTGCACGCGAGCGATGGCATTGCATACCTGCTCCACGGCATTGAGCGCCCTCGGGGTGAAGCGGTGCAGTTCATCCGAGTTGATGAGTTGCAATCGTTGATGTTTGACCGCATCGACCATGGGCCATTGTTGCCAGTGACGTAAAGCGTCAGGATCCTGGCTACCAGCCAGAATGAGCGCAGGGTCAGACTTGATCACCTGCTCCAAATTGACCTGAGGGTAAGGGATTCTGGCGCCAGCCATCAGGTTCTCTGCACCGCACAGTTCGATGGCCTGGGCTGGCCACGCCGAGCCGCTGACGCTGGTCAGGGGCGGATACCAGAGCTGATAAAACACCTTGATATGGTTGGGCTGACCATAACGTTGCTTGAGCGCCGCCAGTCTGGCAAGGTAGGCCTCGGCCTGAGTGTTCGCTGTCTGCTCCAGGTCCAGCAGTGCTCCCAGCGCCCGAATTTCGGTGGCCAGGGAAGCAAAATCCGTGGGCTCAGAGTAGAACACAGGGATCCCCAGCTGTTCGACAGGTGCCAGCATACGGGATTGGGCAGAGCGCCAGGCCACCACCAGATCCGGTTTCTGGGCCAGCAGGGCTTCGAGGTTGATGCTGCGGTAGTTGGCCACGTGCGGGCGATCGTTCACTTCTGGCGGAAAATCCGATGCATCATCGGTGGCGACGATGCGATCGCCTGCCCCAACGAGGAACAACAGCTCGGTCAGATGGGGGGTCAGACTGACGATGCGCATCGGTGTTGCAGCCTGCAGCGTCAGCGAACAGCAGAGCAGGCAAAGCAGGGCGAAATAGTTAGCCATGGAGCTGCTCCAGCACTGTGAGCATTGTGGCCAGTGCGAGCCAACCCCAGCCAATCAGTTGCAACCGGTTGAGTACGCGTAGCGCAGTGGCGGCTGCCGGGTCGCTGGGTGCATCAAATACCGGGAAGCGGAACAGGGTGCCCTGATAATAGCGGGGGCCACCCAGCCGGATGCCAAGCGAGCTGGATAGCTGGGCGAGCAAGATGCCCATGGCGGGGTAGGGCCACTGAATGGCAGTGCGCATCCTGGCGCCTAGCTGGCGCACTTGAGTCAGGCACAGGGGCAGTGCCAGCAGCAGTATGGTTGGGGTGCAGAGGGCCTGATAAAGCACGGCGGCGGCGCGGCCGAAATGGCTGAATGCCACCTGTTTTGGGCTCCAGCCCTGATCCATCAATTGAGCGAGTCTCCACAGCAGGGCGCCCTGAACGCCTGCCAGTGCAAACCCGAGCAAGGGGCCCGCCCATTGCCCTACCAGGCGCAGTGCGCAGGTCTCACTGACGGCCTTGGCAATCCCCATCACGGAGAGCTTGCCGGCATCGCGCCTGAGCCAGGGCGCTGCCTGCAGGCGGGCAACGACCAGCGTCTCCTGGCTTGCCAGGGAACGGGTTGCCTTGGCCAGCTCACGCAATGGACGGGACTCTATCATCAGCAACAGAAACAACAGATCAAACAGCGGCTCGGAGAGGGAGAGGTTGCGCACAGCCCAGAGTCCGGCGGCGCATGGCAGCCAGACGACCAGCAGGGCCAGCAGACCGGCTTGGAATTGCTGCCTGGACGCGCCATCGGGGCGGTGAACCTTGTGGCCCAGGCGGGTCAGCAGGGGCACCAGGGCAGAGAGTCTGAACTGGGCAGGCCAGGGCAGTATGGCTTCCAGCAGCGCGGCCCCGAGCAAAATGGCCGCCGGGGTGGCGGCCATGTGTTCCAGTGTGGCGAGGTCGATCACAGCTTGCCGAGCATCTTGATGATCATCTCGGCGGAATGCTGGCCCGCCACCTCGATGAAGGCATCGAAGGATTCAACCTGTTCCTTGCCGGCGATGTCCGACATGGCGCGCACCACCAGATAGGGCACCTTGAACATATGGCACACCTGGCCGATGGCGGCCCCTTCCATTTCGACCGCCAGCATCTGCGGGAAATCAGCACGGGCCTTGGCGATGGCGTCTGGTTTGCACATGAACTGATCACCGGTGCAGATGAGGCCAACTTTGGTTTGATGCTTGCCTTGCTCGGCGATGCAATCCTCTGCCACCGCGATCAGTTTCTCATCGCAGGGGAAGGCTGCGGGTTGCTGTGCCATCTGGCCCATCTCATAACCAAAGGCGGTCACGTCCACATCGTGAAAGCGCATCTCATCGGCGATGACCACATCACCGATGTGCAGATCCTGAGCGAAGCCGCCAGCTGAGCCTGTGTTGATGACACAATCCGGGGCAAATTTCTCCAGCAGCAGGCTGGTGGCGACACTGGCGGCGACCTTACCGATGCCGGAGCGAGTCAGGATCACCTCTTTGCCTGCCAGCTTGCCTTGATAGAATTCGCAGCCGCCCAGTTGCAGCGTGGTTGGCTCGTTCATCTGGCTGCGCAGCAGGGCCACTTCCTGTTCCATGGCGCCGATAATACCTACTTTCATCACTCACCTCGTCTCGATGGCCGCACGGCCGAATAAGTTGTTGTGGATCATAACAAAAGTTGGTGATGGCGCCGAGCATTCAGATGATGCGGGGAAAGATACGCTAGCGGTAATGCTCGACCAGGCTGGCCAGTTCCCCGCTGTTGGCGACTTGTTGCAGCGTGTTGGCAAACAGGCCAAGCCGCTCGGGCGAAGTCTGCTGGTAAAACAGGATATAAAAGGGCGTTTCCTCCATGACGGTCGGGAGTATGCGGATCTGGCTGGCGAGGTTGTGTTGGCGGATATCGAATTCAAAACCCGGTGAGCGGTAATAGACGAAACGTCCCCGTTTCATCAGCAGCTTGTGGTAATTGGCGGAGCTGCTGATCCCGCCGCTATCTATGATGAGACCGCCTATGGTTTGCAGCCGCGCTATGGCGCCGCTGCCATGGTTGATCAGGATGGTGCCCTCCTTGCCGAGTGCTCTGACATCATCCCAGCCCTTGACCTCGACAGTGTCGTCGCTGCGCACCGCCAGGTGGTAGCGCACGGTAAACACAGGTGGTTGCAGATAGATAAACTGATGCCGACGCGCCGGGTTGTCGCCGACACCACAGATAAAATCGAGCTGGCCATGCAGCACGCTCTTTTCCAACCGCCTTAGCGGCAGGAAGGCTTGATCGCCCTGGATGCGCAGGGCGGGCTCTCGCTGCTCCATGAGGCGAAACAGGTCGACGCAAATGCCGCCGATCCGGCCATCCGGATTTCCAATGTACTTGGGCGCCGATTCCGGTTGCGCCGCCGTGTGATAAACCTCGGGGGAACTGGCTGCCCAGAGTGCAGGGGCAAGCAGGCAAAGCAGTGAGGCCACCCAGGATCTCATGTCATGCAGGCCCTCGATGAAGGCTCGGGGAGATCCCGATGCCAGCTATGTCAGTATCGTCAACGAATGAGACATCAGGCTATTTATCAGCATGTTATCAACCCAAGGCGGTGTCGAGGGTCATCATAAGGGCAAAGCCTGCCATCAGGCCCAGAGTGGCGTGGGTCTGGTGACCATTGCGGTGCGTTTCCGGGATCACCTCGTGGGAGACCACAAACAGCATGGCGCCCGCCGCCAGCCCCAGCCCTATAGGGTAGGCGATGGCCATGCCGCTGGAGAGGCCGACCCCAAGCAGGGCGCCGAGGGGTTCGAGCAAGCCGCTTGCTATGGCGACCAATACCGCAACCCAGGGTCTGAATCCTGCGGCGCACATGGCCAGCGCCACCGCCAGCCCTTCCGGAATGTCTTGCAGGGCGATGGCCGTAGTCAGCGGCAGCCCCACCGACATATCCCCCTGAGAGAAGCTGACCCCGATGGCCATCCCCTCCGGCAGGTTGTGCAGGGCAATGGCAAACACGAACAGCCAGACCCGGGAGCACTGCTGGTGACCTGGGCCGCAGGGGCCTGTCTTGTCGTGCTCATGGGGGGTGAACTGATCCAGCCCCAGCATCAGCAGGCCCCCCAGGGTCATGCCTGCCACCACTACGGCCGCGGCGAGAAAGCCATCCCCTGTGATCCCTTCTGCTGCTTCGAGCCCCGGCAGCAGCAGGGAGAAGGCGCTGGCGGCCAGCATCATGCCGGCGGCAAAGCCCAGCATGGCGTCTTCCACTCGTTGTGGCACGGAACGCAAGAAGAGTGCCGGCAGGGCGCCGAGGGCGGTGGCGGCAAAGCCCGCTACCCCGCCGATGAGACCATAACGGACGCCTGTGCTCATATCGTCAGTCGCCAGCATGATGAGGCTCTGCAATAGCAGCAGCAAGACGGCGGCCAGCGCGATGAGCAGACCGAGGGCGGTCAGTGGGCGAGCCTGCACCTGCTCGCGCAGTTGGACTGACCAGGAGGAAACCGGCAGGGCCGATACGTTATCCATAAACTTGACCTCTCTACAGCAGATGAGGATGGCTTGTAACCATCCTGTGCATTACACCCAGCCTGACCGGCTTTGTCCATGCCCGCCCGTCGATTGTCCCCATCGGCTAAGTATTTGAAATGATTTGGTCGCTATAAAAAGTGCGTGATGAAAGTCTGGTTATGGGGAAAAACAACTTGCTTTCTCGCCGATAAATCCGGTGAAGGAGTGAGCGGTTTTATGGTAAAGTGCCGCCCTCGCGAAACCCGCCCTTCCCTTGGTCTTTCGCAACGCCCCACCTCCCGGCAGGAATGTCCGGGTATCAGCTCATACGGATGTGATCGCCACAGTGCACCTGCTTGTCAGCAGTTGAGGATCACCAGCCACCATGTTTTATAAAAATCTGTCTATCGGCAAAAAGATTGCCGTGGTTTTTGCGGTCATTGCCGCCGTCAATGTGATATTCGGTATTTTCCTTTCCAGCGAGTTGCGCGGCGTGCGCGACCGCGTGCTGAACTTTACCGACTCCACCCTGCCGAGCGTGCTCTCGGTAGAAAAATTGCTCTACGACGTCTCCTATGTGCGTCGTGCCCAGTTTGCCCTGTTGATGGTTGACGATGCCGCCGATCTGCAGGCCCGTCGTGGCCGCATCCAGGACAATGTCCAGAAGGTCGAGCGTGCTTTTCGTGCCTACGAGGCAACGGTCGGCGCCGATCATGAGCGTCAGGTCTTCAATCGTGCCAAGCAGGACTGGCAACAGTACCTGAACTCGGTCAATGCCGTTGATCAGATGCTGGTGCAAGGTCAGCCTGCCGAGGCCAAGGCGTTGCTATTCCAGTCAAACGCCGCCTATGGCGCCCTGGAGCAGTCGGTCAACAACCTGGTGGAGGTGAACCTCGGCTTCGTGAAGGAGAATCGGGGCAGCCTGCTCGACAGCGTCAACATGGTGACCAGTTTTGCCATGGTGAGCATCGGCGGCCTGCTGCTGTTCATGATGGCCATGACCTGGTTCCTGACTCGCCAGATCTGTTTGCCGCTGTACGCAGTCGTGGCGCAGGCCAACGCCATCGCAGCCGGTGACCTGACCCATCAGCTGGATCGTCAGCACATAGGTCGCGATGAGCTGGGCATGCTGGCCAAGGCATCCCTCAAGATGCAGGACAATCTGCGCGGTCTGATTGAAGAAGTGGTGGCTGCCGTGACTCAGCTTGGCGCCGCCATCGAAGAGGTGAGCGCCGTTTCCGAACAATCGGCGCAGGGGATCCAGAGCCAGCAGCAGGAGATCTCCCTGGTTGCGACCGCCATGACCCAGATGAAGGCGACCGTGGCCGACGTGGCCGGCAACACAGAGACCGCCTCCGAATCTGCCAGCTCTGCCAACGCCCTTGCCCGTCGCGGCAATCAGGATGTGCAGAGCTCGCTGGTAGCCATTACCCGGGTCGCCGAGGAGATTGAACAGGCGGGGACCCTGGTCGCCGAGCTGGAGCGTGAATCTGCCCAGATCAATCTGGTGGTGGACGTGATCCGCGGCATCGCCGATCAGACCAACCTGCTGGCGCTCAACGCCGCCATCGAGGCGGCTCGTGCCGGTGAACAGGGTCGTGGCTTTGCCGTGGTGGCCGATGAGGTACGAACCCTGGCTGGTCGCACTCAGGCATCCACCGGCGAGATAGTGGCCATCATAGAAACCTTGCAGGCACGTGCCAACCAGGCGAAAGAGGTGACAGGTCAAAGCTGTGACATGATCCGCCAGTGCGTGGTGCAGAGCGAGCAGACCAGCAACGGCATTCAGCAAATTGAAGAAGCGGTTGCCCAGATTGCTGACATGGCCATTCAGATTGCCAGTGCCTGTGGCGAGCAGGATGCGGTTTCCGATGAGCTGGGTCGCAATGTGGAGCGGATCAATGAATCCTCCAACGAGGTTGCCATCGGCGCCGATCATACCGCCCGTGCCTGTCTGGAGCTGAGCCAGCTGGCCGCCGGCCTGAAGCAGACCATGGGTCGCTTCCGTCTGGCTTGATGACATGAGGGCAGTGCCGGGTCGGCTCACGCTGAGCTGGCACTGTCCTCGTTGGATTGATAACAAAACCCGGCTCAGGCCGGGTTTTGTTATTTGGCAAAGACGACAGTACTGAAAAGGCCGGCGCCCAGTGAATAAACTCCTGTTTGCGGCTGATTGAGCCAAGGTGGGCAGATTGCAAAGGGGAGGGACTTGATATCGATTGCAAGACACTTGCTGAGTGCATGTGTATAGCAAGCTCACGGCTGAGGGAATAGTAGGTGCCGGGCAGGATTGTTTTGCGGCTTTGCAGATAAATTGCTTTGCAATAGACATAAAAAAACCCGGCCTGGACCGGGTTCAATGTGTGTGCGCTGCGGGTAACGGCTTACTTGGCCAGAGATTCCGGCAGGTTCTCACGGATCTTGCCGAGCATCTCTTTCAGGACGCGCGGGTTGGCAACCACTATGTTGCCGGAGTTTTCGTAGTTGTGACCACCCACGAAGTCGGTGACGATGGCACCGGACTCTTTGGCCAGCAGTTCACCGGCTGCGGTATCCCAGGGCTTGAGGCCGATCTCCCAGAAGCCGTCGACGCGACCGGCGGCCACATAGGCCAGATCCAGCGCGGCAGAGCCGGAGCGACGGATGTCGGCACATTCGATGAACATGCTCTGGAACATCTTCAGGTAGGGCTCGATATGATGCTTCTGCTTGAATGGGAAACCGGTGGCAAGAACGGTACCAGCCAGCTCTTTGGCCTTGCCGACACGGATGCGGTAGCCGTTCAGCTGGGCGCCGTTACCACGGGTCGCGGTAAACAGCTCGTCACGGATGGGATCGTAGACGACGGCTTGTTCTGTCTTGCCCTTGACGCGCAGGGCGATGGAGACGGCAAAGTGCGGAATGCCCTTGACGAGGTTGGTCGTGCCATCCAGTGGGTCAATGATCCATTGGTAGTCCGGATTGGTACCGGCAATCTCACCAGACTCTTCAGCAATGATGCTGTGTTCAGGGTAAGATTTTTTGATGGTGTGAATGATGGCCGCTTCGGCGTCACGGTCAACGTTGGTCACGAAGTCATTGCTGCCTTTCTGGATGGCCTCGATGTTTTCGGGCTGGGAAAAGGCTTTTACTACTACTTGACCGGCGTTGCGCGCAGCGCGCACGGCGATATTCAGCATCGGATGCATAGGTTCACCACTGGATGTTAAAGAACGGGGGATAAAAGGACGCGGTATGATACCAGTCTTTTCGATAATGGCAACCGTTATACGCCTTCTCCCCGACCTTGGCGACTGCCAGATCTGACGGCTCCAATACAGACTCTTTTTGGTCTAGCCTTATGGCAGTAGCCGAATAACAGGCTGCATGAGCATAGGGATGTGGATCATGAATTTGTCATTAGTCAGTCAAAAACCGTCGGCAGCAACTACCCAGGGACTGCTAGCGGCGTTGAGAGCATCAACCGGATATGGCGCCTACTTCGACGAGGTGAATATTACCCAGCCATCGCAATGGCAGCCGGGTAAAGAGGAGGCGGCCATTCTGCTGCTCGATGGCGATACTGTCTGGCCCGAGTTCGGTTGGCAGCGAAGTGGCGATAGCTTCGGCTTGCCGGTATTGCCGCTGCTGATGCACAGGGGGGATGACTCCCTCACCATTCAGGGGCCGGATGTACGGGATCCCCGTTTTTATTTTGTCTCCAACGGCATAGCGCTGGCCGAGTCTGAACTGGCCGATCCCGCTTGCAGCCGGGTGCTATTAAACAAGCTTGAGTCCTACTTTCCGCTGCTGTCTCGCCTCATTCTGCTGCGCCAGCGCCAACCCATGGGGTTGTGCAGCTAACCTGGCGTCCTCTTTTATCGGGCTGTTCAAGCGGCGCAATATTTGTCATAACTGGCCGATATTGTGCCGCTGCTGCGAGATGCGCAGCCCACATCCAATTGTCTTGTTGCATGTGCACATAGCACCAACCCGGATCCGGCACAAATGGGCCGAGGTTAGCCTCTGCGCCCGGGCCTGAATCACAAGGAGTCCATGATGATCGATTTTTATACCGCTGCCACCCCCAATGGTTTCAAGGTGGCGATTGCCCTCGAAGAGCTGGGATTGCCCTATCGGGTGATCCCGCTCGATTTGTCGGCGCTGGATCAGAAAAAGCCCGAGTTTCTGGCCATCAACCCCAATGGTCGCATCCCGGCCATCGTCGATCGGGATAACGGCGATTTCGCGGTGTTCGAGTCCGGCGCCATCCTGCTCTATCTGGCAGAGAAGGCGGGCAAGTTGTTGCCGCAGGATCCCAAGCGTCGCTCCCAGGCCATCCAGTGGTTGATGTTCCAGATGGGCGGTGTCGGTCCCATGATGGGGCAGGCCAACGTCTTCTATCGCTACTTCCCGGAGAAGATCCCGGCCGCCATCGAGCGCTATCAGAAAGAGGGGCGTCGTCTGTTCGAGGTGCTCGACACCCATCTGGCGGAGCACGAGTATCTGGCCGATGAGTACAGCATCGCCGATATCGCCACCTGGCCCTGGGTGCGCATCTATGACTGGAGCGGTATCTCCATCGACGGGTTGACCCATCTGCAAGCCTGGATGGCACGTATGGCGGCTCGCCCCGCCTGCCAGAAAGGGATTGCCATACCGCCGCGCAACGAGGACCCGGCCGATCTGGTCAAGCAAGCCCAGCAGATGGTGACTCGCTAAGCTGACAAGATGGCCCCGTGACGGGCCATCTTTTTTCTCGCTTCTCCCCCTTGTCTTCACATCACCATTTCCCGCCGTTGCATCATTCATGCTCGCTGAGAAGGATCGTCTGGCCCCGCTATTAACTCCCTACAAACGAGTGATTCATCAAGAGTGGAAAGTCATTCTGCCTGATTAATTGTTATGTTATAACGACAACCTTTCAGTTGATGACAATGATTATTCGGATGGAGACGATGACAAAAAAATACGCCTATTCAGGATGGTGTGCCCTGGCGTTGCTGGCAGGCATGAGTGCTGGTGCCCATGGCAAGCCGCTGACCATGGTGGGGCCATGGGAAATCCACAGTATCGACCCGGCCAGCAACGGTGTCTTTTTTACCCGTTTGCAGGTAGCCGAGACCCTGGTCGACGTTGACAGTCAGGGAGGCTTGAAGCCGGGGCTGGCCAGTGATTGGTCCCGCTCAGAGGATGGCTTGCAGTGGAGATTCACGCTGCGCCCCCACGCCCATTTTCACGATGGCAGCAAGGTGAATGCCGAGCAGGCTGCGTTTGCGTTGCAACAGGCCTGGCGCAAACCAGGGGTACTGACCAGCGCACCGATTACCGCCATTGAGGCCAAAGAGGGGGCGCTGCTTGTCACCCTTGCCCACCCCTTCGCCTCGCTGGCGGCTGTGCTGGCCCATCCCAGTACCCAGATCCTGGCCAGGGGGGCCTATGACGACAAGGGGGAGGTGACGCAGGTGATTGGATCCGGCCCCTATCGCATTACCCGTTTGCAGCAGCCTCAGCGGATCGAAACAGCGCGTTTTGACCGCTGGGATGGCCCAAAGGCCGCCATCGAGCAGGTCAGCTACCTGACGGTCGGCCGCGCCGAGAGCCGTACCCTGATGGCAGAGAGTGGTCAGGCTGACATCGCATGGGGACTTGATCCGGTCAGCATACGCCGTTTGCAACAAGCGCCCAGGGTGAGCATCGCCTCTGTGACCTTGCCACGCACCATACAGCTCAAACTCAATGGGGCCGATCCACGTCTGAGCGATCCGGCCGTGCGGCGTGCGCTCAGTCTGGCCATCAACCGCAGCGGCATGGCGGCAGCCCTGCTGCGTGATCCCGAGATGGCGGCGACCCAGCTTTTTCCTCCCAGTCTGAAGGAATGGCATCAGCCCGGCTTGACACCGCTTGCCTATGACGTGCAGGCGGCGCAAGCGGCCTTTGCCGCGGCAGGCTGGCAGAAGGGGGCAGATGGCGTGCTGCACAAGGGGAAGGATCGCTTCACTTTGACCCTGCGCACCTTTCCGGATCGCCCCGAGTTGCCTCAGCTGGCGACGGCGTTGCAGGCTCAGTGGAAGGAAGTGGGTGTCGAGCTCAAGGTGGCGGTGGGCAATTCGAGCGAGATCCCGGCAGGTCATCAGGATGGCTCGCTCCAGCTCGGTCTTTATGCCCGCAACTATGCGTTGGTGCCGGATCCGCTGGTGACCCTGCTGGGGGACCTGGCCCCTGCCGGTGCCGACTGGGGGGTAATGAACTGGCAATCCCCTGTACTCACAGCTCAACTGGCGCGGCTTGGTCGTGAAGCCTTGCCCACGCAAGAGGCCGCCATGCTGAGGCGTGACATCGCCGCTACCTTGCAACAGGAGTTGCCGCTGCTGCCCATTGCCTGGTATCGCCAGAGTGCAGCCGTCAGCCGCAAGCTCAAGGGTTTTGAACTGGATCCCCAAGAGCGCAGTTATTACCTGACCAGGCTGACTTGGGGTGCGCAATGACAGGCTTGCCCTTGTCTGCTGTCGTGGGCGTCCTGAGTCAGCGTCTGGTACAGGCACTGATGGTGGCGCTGCTGGTGGCCGGGCTCTGTTTTCTGATGGTGCAATCCCTGCCCGGGGATATCGCCTTTCGCATCGCCGCCGGTCGCTACGGCTATGACTATGTCACCGCAGAGGCGGCGAGCGCTGTGCGCCATGAGCTGGGGCTGGCCGAGTCGGCCCTGTCCCGCTTCGGCGACTGGCTTGCCGCCTTGCTTCAGGGGGATCTGGGCAGCTCACTGGTCACCGGGGCTCCGGTCGTCGGTGAGATTGGGCATCATCTGGGGGCGACTTTGTCGCTGGCACTGGCCGCCGTTGTGCTGGCCTTGTTGCTGGCGCTGCCCCTTGGCAGCCTGAGCGCCTTGCGTCCAGGGGGGCTCTGCGATCGGCTGACTCTGGCCTGGAGTGTATTGATGCGGGCACTGCCGCCCTTTCTGCTGGGTCTGGTGCTGATGGTGCTGCTCTCGGTGGAACTGGGCTGGTTCAGTGCCGCCGGGCACGGGGAGGGACACAACCTCTGGCTGCCTGCCCTTACCCTGGGGCTCGGCCTGTCCGGCGTGCTGGCCAGGGTCGTGCGAGAAAGCGTGCTCACTGTCGTGCAGTCCGATTATTACCGCTTTGCCCTCACCAAGGGGCTGTCGCCAGCACGGGTATTTCTGCGCCACGGGTTGCGCAATACCGGGGTCAGCGTCATTGCCTACACCAGCGTACAGCTGGTGCTCCTGATTGAAGGTGTGGTGGTGGTCGAGAGTCTGTTTGCCTGGCCCGGCATCGGCCATGCGCTGGTGCATGCCATTTTCTGGCGCGACGTGCCCATGGTGCAGGGCACAGTGCTGGTGCTGGCTGCGCTGTTTGTGCTGCTTAACACCCTGACCGATCTGCTCTGCCTCGCCATTGATCCTCGCGGTCCCAAGGAGTCTTGATCATGTCTCTCTCATTGAAAGCCGGAGCGAGCCTGCTCCTGCTGGTGGTGCTGTTTGCCTTGCTGGCACCGCTCATCTGGCCCGATCCTGCCGCCCAGGATCTGGTCAACTTTCTGGCCGACCCTTCCTGGCAGGAGCCCCTCGGGCGGGATCAGCTGGGGCGCAGCCTGATGGCGCGGCTGGCCGCGGCTACCCGCTTGTCGCTGCTGCTGGGGATCCTGTGCGTCATGACGGCCGCGCTGCTCGGTTCTCTGCTGGGTTGGCTCTCGGCCTGGCGCGGTGGCTGGGCAGATGGGCTGCTGCGCAGCCTGGCCGACGGTGTGCTGGCCCTGCCCAGTCTGCTGCTGGTGCTGTTGTTCTCCGCCATGGCTCAGGGCGGCTTTGCCATCCTCTATCTCGGTCTGGCCATGGCGCAGTGGGTGGAATACTACCGGGTGGTGCGGGCCCGCAGTCGCACCTTGCTCGCGTCACCCCAGGTGGAGGCGTCCCGTCTGCTCGGTTTTGGCAACGGCTACATAGTGCGCCGCCACCTCTGGCCCGAGCTGGCACCCCAGTTGCTGACCATGATGGCGTTCGGTCTGGCGGGGGCCATTCTGACCCTCTCCACCCTGGGCTTTGTCGGGGTGGGCATTCAGCCTCCCACCCCCGAGCTGGGGCTGATGATGACGGAGGCGTTGCCGCACTATCAGGAGGCACCCCGTTTGCTGCTGGCCCCCATCATGGTGATGGGCTTGATGCTGCTGGCACTGGTGCTGCTCAACCAGAAGGCAGAGCCCCATCCCCGTTCTTCACAAGGAGCCAGGTCATGACTGCTATTCACATCAAGGGCGTGCAGGTTGGCGATGGCAAGCAGACCCTGCTGCAAGCGCTGGACTTGACCCTGACTCCCGGCAGTGCCCTGACCCTGGTGGGGGAGAGTGGCTCGGGCAAATCCCTGCTGGCCCATGCCCTGATGGGCACGCTGCCTGCACCGCTACTTGGGCAAGGCCAGCTTGAGGTGGCCGGTCATCACTACGATCTGGCCGAGCCCCATCGACTGCGTGCCCTGTGGGGGCAGGAGCTGGCGATGTTGCCGCAAGAGCCTGTGATGGCACTCGACCCTACCATGGGGCTGCTGCACCAAGTGGAGGAGGGCTGGCTTGCGGGAGGTCCACAGGCCCGCTTGCGGGCGAGAGCCTCCCTCGAGCACCTGGGGCTTGCAGGGCGTGAGCGTCATTTCGCGCATCAGCTTTCCGGCGGCATGGCCCAGCGTGCCGCCTTTGCGGCCGCCACCCTGGGGCAGGCCCGACTGCTCATCGCCGACGAGCCCACCAAGGGGCTAGACAGTCTGGCCCGCGCCAGGCTGCAAGCGCTGCTGCTGGGCTATCTGGCGCAGGCTCGTCAGTTGTTGACCATCACCCACGACCTGACTCTGGCCCGGGCGCTGGGTGGCTGGGTGTTGGTGGTTAAGGGGGGCGAGATAGTGGAGCAAGGGCCCGCCGAGCGGGTGCTGCATCACCCGGCCCATGCCTACACCCGGGCCCTGCTGGCGGCAGATCCCGCAGCCTGGCCCAAGAAAAGTGCACCGGCCACAGGTGATTGGTTGCTCAGGGGCGAGGGGCTGACCATGGGGTATGGCGAACAGACCCTGTTCCAGGGTCTCGATGTGCAACTGGCACAAGGGGAGCGGCTTGCCATCATGGCGCCGAGCGGTGCGGGCAAGAGCACCCTCGGCAATGTGCTGCTCGGTCTGCAGCGTCCTTTGCAGGGGCATGTGCTGTGCCGGGAAGGGGTCGCTCACCATCGCTGGCAGAAACTCTATCAGGATCCTGTGCAGGCGTTTGCCAGTCGGGTGCGCCTCGGGACCCTGTTTGACGATCTGCTGCACCGCCATCGGTTGCCCCGTCAGCGTCTCATCGATTATCTGGCGAGGCTGGGGCTCGATGAGGGCTTGCTGAGGCGTCTGCCGGGTCAGGTATCGGGGGGCGAGTTGCAGCGTCTGTCGCTGATCAGGGCCCTGTTGCTGCGCCCCGTACTGCTGTTTGCAGATGAGCCTACCTCCCGGCTCGATCCCCTCAGTCAGCAGCAGACCATGACCTGCCTGCTGGAGGAGCTGGGAGAGATCGGCTGTGCCCTGCTGCTGGTGACCCATGACGAAGCCCTGGCCGACAAGGTGGGGGAACGCTGCCTGCGGCTGGGAATGACGGCAGGTACCCAAAATGAGGGGCTGGATGTTGCCCGTGTGCGGCGGACAGTATGATGACGAGGTCTGAAGGCATCTTGTCGATGATAACCCCTTGATTTGTGTCGCTGACGGGGTGAATAACCCCGTCACATTAGGAAAACTAGGGAAAGCTGATTATAAAGATTCGTTCGTTTTTCGTGATCTGAATCACTAAGATCACCCCAAGCCAAGGGAGTGTCCTGCTCCCGGCCGGTGCGGGTTCTCCGCCTTGTATTTTCACCTTTGATTGACTCTGTTTTTTGGATCCCCTCTGCAGATTATCTGCCAGGGGAGCGGCAGCTTTTGATGATTTGCGGGACTGAGATATGTATCGGCACAGTTTTTACCCCCTGTTTTTTCTGACCATTCTCATGGTCGCTGTGGGCCAGATGACCCAGACCCTGTATGTGCCCTCCATTCCCATGATGGCGGGGGACTTCAACGTGGCCTCCGGCCAGTTGCAGGCGGTGATGGCCTGTTACCTGATCCCGTACGGGCTCTCCCAGTTTGTCTACGGTCCGCTGTCGGATCGCATCGGCCGTCGCCCCGTGCTGCTTATCGGCATGATGGTGTTTCTGGTAGGGACACTGACCATTCAGTTGATCCCGAGCTTCACGGCTCTGCTGATCGGCAGCCTGATCCAGGGGCTGGGTACCGGTGCCGGTGGTGCCATGAGCCGGACCGTGATGCGCGACCGCTACAGCGGTGCCGAACTGAACCGAGCCAACAGTCTGGTGAGCATGGGGGTGATCTTTTCCCCGCTGCTGGCCCCCGTGCTGGGCGGCTGGTTGACCGAGCTGTTCAACTGGCGTGCCGGCTACTGGTTCCTGTTTGGTTTTGGTGCCGTGACTACCCTGGCCCTGCTGGCCTGGTTTGGTGAAACCCTGCCGGTGGCGGCGCGCCAAGAGCGGCTGCGGGTCGGCGCCGCCTACCGCCATGTGCTGGGCAATCCACGCTTCCAGGGCAACCTGCTCTGCCTGATGGCAACCTTTGCAGGACTTGCCGTGTTTGAAGCGGCGGCAGGCGTGCTGCTCGGCGATGTACTCAAACTGAGCGCCCGCACTGTCAGCGTATTGTTCGTGCTGCCGCTGCCCGGTTATCTGTTTGGTGCCTGGCTCTCTGCCAAGCTCAGTTTTCGGCTGAGCCAGGGCAAACTGATGCGCCTGGGCATCGCCTTCCTGGCGCTGGGGTCGCTCATCATACTGCTGCCAGGCCTGTTCGGGGTGGTGAGTGCCGCCTCTTTGGTGGGGGGCGCCGCTGTTTACTTCATCGGTAGCGGCATCCTCTATCCGACCGCGACTTCCTGCGCCATCGAACCCTTCCCGGGTCAGGCAGGGACGGCTGGCGCCATTCTTGGCGGGATGCAGAACCTGGGGGCGGGGATAGTCACCCTGCTGGCGGCTTGCTTCCCGATGGAGGGCCAGGTGACCCTGGGGGCCATCATGACGATCATGGTCCTGCTGGTAGCCTTGAGCTTTGCCTGGCTGCGCCACCATGGATCGCCCCACGAGCAGATGGCGACCTGATCCTGTCTGTGCTCCTGAAGCCCGCCATTGGCGGGCTTCTTCGTTATTGCCCCCGGCCTATGGTGGCGTCTTCTGCCACCAAATCCAGAAAGGCCCTCATGGCGGGGGTAATGCTGTGCTGGCGAGTGAGGAAGACGGTGCTGCCGGCTTCGATCGGTTCTAGGGGATGACACACCAGATCAGAGAGCTGGCTGGCGGAGTGGGCGAGGCCAGCGCTGACGATGGCCCAGCCCAGCTGGTGGCGCACCGCACTCACCAGATGGAACAGGGAGTCTGTCTCCAGCACCACATTCAGGTTTATCCGTGCGCGCTCGGCGGCGAGATCCAGGTATCGGCGAAACTGCATGGAGCGGCTTGGCAGCACCAGTGGCCGGGTTTGTAGACTGGCCAGGGTCATGGGCTCAGAGGAGGGGAAGGGCTCCGCCGCGCCGCGGTTCATCAGCACCGCCATCCGGTTGTGACCCTGAGGGTAAAAGTTGAAAGCGTGCCTGCCGGGTTCACCAGGGGGCTCGTCAAACCCCAGACCTATGTCGCACTGGTGCAGCGCCAGCTGTGACAGCAGGGCTTCGTTGCTCAGCACCGACAGGCGAATGACGATATCTGGGTAGCGCTGCGTGCACCTGGCAATGAGCGGCATGATGTCGACATTGGATTGGGCCACTATGCCGATGCGCAAGGTGCCCGACAGTTCGCCGTGAAACAGCGCCAACTCCTGCTTGAGCGCCTCCTGCTCCAGCAGCATCCGCTCGGCGTACTGGCGCACCAGCTCGCCCGCCTCTGTGAGGGCGACAAACTGGCTGGTACGTACCACCAGATCCGTGCCCAGGTTTTTCTCCAGCGCCGTTATGCTGGCCGACAGGGTCGGCTGGGTGATGTGGCAGGCTTTGGCGGCCTTGGCAAAATGCCGATGCCTGGCCAGTTCGTGGAAATAGTGCAGTTGCTTGATGTTCATGGCGGTGTTGCGAGGCGTCTGGCGGGGTGATAGTTCAAATTAATCAATTGAAAATTCATCGTCAATAGAGTGATTCTATCGGGAGATAGATTTAATTCATTGGTTTTGCCGGTGCGGCCTCTCTAAACTTGAATGCAGTTTGCATTTTTAGGCCAACCTTTCATGCCGGCAGCCAACCCCACCGTTCCACACACTCTCCACCATGCCTTGCCTTCGCTGGATCATCTGGTGGAAGAGGTGGCGGTATCCATCAATATCAATGGTATCAACCATGCGGTGATGATGGCGACACCGGACGATCTCGACGATTTTGCCATAGGATTTCTGTTCTGCGAGTCGATCATCCGGCACAACCACGATGTGCACGATATCCGGGTATCCCCCGCTGAACATGGCTTTGTGCTGGATGTTACCATCGCCAATCGTTGTCTGGCGCAGCTACAGCAGCGTCGGCGCAGGCTGACCGGCGCCACCGGCTGCGGCATCTGCGGGGTGGAGGCGGTCGAGCAGGCGTATCCCCCCTTGCCAGCTCTGCCGCTCACCCCACCCCTTGATGTCGCGCTGTTGGCTGAACTGCGCCCACAGATTGCGCAGTGGCAGCTCAAAGGGCAGCACTCTGGCGCCCTCCATGCGGCGCTGGCGCTGGATGAGCATGGGCGGATCCTCCACTGCCGCGAAGATATAGGGCGCCACAATGCCCTCGACAAGCTGATCGGTCTCCTGTTGCGCCAACCACAGGCCTGCGACACCCTGGTGGTGACCAGTCGCTGCGGCAGCGAGCTGGTGCAAAAGGCGGCGCTGTTCGGCGCTCGACACCTTGTCTGTCTGGCTTCGCCCAGCCAGCTGGCGGTCAGGCTGGCCCTCAAATACAACCTCAATGTCGTCCATATTCCCAAGTTTGATGCCCCGGTCAGCTACTCCAGCTATCGCCCGGCGGATCCCATCGGAGAGTGCCATGAGTCATATTGAAAAGCCCGCCAAAGCAGGCGGTTTTTCGTCCCTGCAATCCACCATGAAACAGGTGCTGCGCAGCCAGAAGACCCGCCAGAACATCAAGAATCTGCTGCGGGTCAACCAGACCGATGGCTTCGACTGTCCGGGCTGCGCCTGGGGCGACAACGATCATGGCGCCTTCCAGTTTTGCGAAAACGGCGCCAAGGCTGTGGCCTGGGAATCCACCGGCAAGACGGTGGGGGCCGCATTTTTTGCTGCCCACTCGGTGCGCCAGCTGGCCACCCAGAGCGACTACTGGCTGGAGTATCAGGGGCGGCTGACCGAGCCCCTGCGCTACAACCCGGCGACCGATCACTATGAACCGATAAGCTGGGATGAGGCCTTTTCGCTGATGGCCGATACCCTCAAGGGGCTCGACAGCCCGGATGAGGTGGAGTTCTACACTTCGGGGCGCGCCAGTAACGAGGCTTCCTACCTCTATCAGCTGTTTGGCCGCCTGTTTGGCACCAACAACTTCCCCGACTGCTCCAACATGTGCCACGAGGCGAGCGGGGTGGCGCTGACTCAGTCGGTCGGCATCGGTAAGGGCACTGTGGTGCTGGATGATTTTGACCGTGCCGAGGCGGTGTTCGTCTATGGCCAGAATCCGGGCACCAACCATCCGCGCATGATGAATGCCCTGCGCAAGGCGGCGCGAAATGGCTGCAAGATTGTCAGCTTCAATAACCTCAAAGAGGTGGCCCTCGAGCGCTTTGCCAGTCCGCAGAGCCCTCTTGAGCTGCTGACCCCGGCGGCCACCACCATCAGCCATCAATACCTGACGCCCAAACTGGGCGGCGACATGGCCGCCATCCGCGGCATGGCCAAATACATGCTGGAAGAGGCGCCCGAGGTGGTGGATCGCGACTTTATCGCCCGCAATACCCGCCATTTTGACGAGTTCGAGGCGCAGGTGCGCGCCACAGGCTGGGTCGAGATCGAGCAGCAATCTGGCCTTTCCCGCGCCGATATCGTGCAGGCGGCCCGCGTGTTTGCCGCCAGCCGCAGCGTCATCAGCTGCTGGGCCATGGGGCTGACCCAGCATCTGCACTCGGTCGACACCATCCGCGAGATAGTCAACCTGCACCTGATGCGCGGCCAGATGGGCAAGCCGGGGGCGGGACTCTGTCCGGTACGGGGCCACAGCAACGTACAGGGCAACCGCACCATGGGGATCAACGAGAAGCCGACCGCGGCCTTTATCGACCGCCTAGAGCATCACCTGCAGGTGAGTCTGCCCAGGGCGCGTGGTCACAACGTCTATGAGGCGCTCAAGGCATTGCACGAGGGCAAGAGCAAGGTGCTTATCTGCCTGGGCGGCAACCTGGCCGCCGCCGCACCCGACACAGACTTCACCTACGGGGCCATGAAGAGGGCCGCGCTCAATGTACAGATCAGCACCAAGCTCAACCGCAGCCACCTGCAGGTGGGCAAGGCGGCGCTGATCCTGCCCTGCCTCGGCCGCACCGAGCTCGATATCCAGCGCACCGGCAACCAGAAGATCACGGTGGAGGACACCTTCAGCATGGTGCACGCTTCGACCGGTACGGCCGAGCCTGTGTCGCCACTCTGCTTGTCAGAGACCGACATAGTGGCGCGCATGGCTCACGCCACTCTTGGCTGCGAGCGAGTCGATTGGCTGGGCCTGCGCGATGACTATGGCCGCATCCGCGATCTCATCGAGCAGACCATCGCCAGTTTCACCGATTTCAATACCCGCATCCAGCAGCCGTGTGGCTTTCATCTGGACAACGCCGCGGCGCTACTGAGGTGGAATACCGCCAGCGGCAGCGCCGAGTTTCGCGCCAGCACCCTGCCGCGCTCTGTGTTGCCGGAGTGTACCCGCCATGCCGAACAGATGAGCGATCAGCCGGTATTGCTGCTGCAAAGCCTGCGATCCCATGATCAGTACAACACCACCATCTACGGCATGGACGATCGCTATCGCGGCATCAAGGGCCAGCGCAATGTGGTGTTCATGAACGGGGCGGATGCCCGCCGTCTGGGCTTTGCCGAAGGGGATCGGATCGATATGGCGGCCATCTGCAACGATGGGCGCGAGCGGATTGTGACCGGATTCAACGTGGTGATCTATGAGATCCCGCAGGGCAATATCGCGGCCTACTATCCCGAAACCAACCCGCTGGTGCCCATCGACAGTATCGGGGAGGGCTCGTTTACCCCCACCTCCAAGTCGATACCCGTGCTGGTGAGCGCCTCTCGTCAGCAGGAAAATCTGCTGCTGAGCAAATGAGATAGCACTGCCGTGCCGGTTGCTGAGTGATCTTCAAGCAAAGAAAAAGCCCGTCATCGTGATGACGGGCTTTTTGCTGTTGGTACCCCGGAGATGCCGTTGCCGGTTTGGGCCCTTGAACCGTAGGTTCAAGGCGGGAATCGAATCTGACCGCAGGCTTCTCGGTCGTGCCGAGCATGCACAATAGCCAGAAGGCCGATCCCCTGTTGGGTATGATTATCGGCTCGGGGACTTGAACCGGCTGACGCACATCCCAGGGAATTTTAAAACGTTACACGATTAGGGCTGCTGGCCCTGTTCGCTGGATTCGCCATACTGTCCGTGTTCGATCAGCGCCGCTTCTATGGTGCGTTGCAGCATCTTGATCCGCTTGTCCATGGTCTCAGAGTATTGGTGATTCTTCTCTTTTTCAAGGCAGAGCTCATGGCAAAAATTGAGTGCTGCCATCACCGCCAGCTGTTCGTTGCTGGAGACCTTGGAGCGCTGACGCAGCTCTATGAGTTTGTCAGTCAGCTGGTCGGCGGCCTGGCGCAGGGCGTCCTGCTGTCCCAAGGGACAGGATACCTTGTAGGGACGTCCCAAAATGACGATTTCTACGGCCTCTGTGCTCATGCCTTCCTCAATACGGCGGTGCTGATTTCCGCCTTTATCCACGTGGACAACTGGGCGGGACTATATAGCGCAGATGCAGAAGTTTCAAGGCCTTGCTGGCTCTGGAAGGGGGAGAATGCTAGGATCCTGACCATTAATTCTGCATATTTGCCTGAACTTTGAGCGGATCTTCGATGAGCAAAACGAACCCCCTGAAATACACGGCCGTGGCCGACCTGATGGAACAGCATGAGCTGATGGCAACGGCGGTGGAGGCCCATGGCGTGATCTGCGGTCTCGTCTGCGGTGGCGTGGCACTGGATGACAAGAGCTGGTTGCCGCCTTTCAACGATCTGGTCAACGACGGTTTCGGCCTGCCGGCCCCGGTGCGCCAGGTGATGACAGATCTCTATCACGAGATAGTCGAGAGCCTGATGGCCCAGAAGGGTGTCGAGCTGCTGCTGCCAAGCGACGAGGCGCCGCTCGACGAGCGCATCGATTCGCTGGTGGACTGGTCCCAGGCATTCCTGGCCGGTTTTGGCGTGGCGCAGCAGGAGCTGTCCAAAGCGTCTGAAGAATTGCAGGAGATGATCCAGGATATCGCCAGCATCACCCAGGTTTCTGCCGAGTTCGATCAGGAGGATGACGAGAACGAAGCCTCCTTCCTGGTGCTCTACGAGCATGTGCGCCTGGGGGTCATGATGACCTTCGAAGAGTTTGGCAAACGCCCGGATACCCCGATCGCACCACCGACCCTGCATTGATTGGCCCTTGCGATCGTCACTGCGACAGAAACAGCATAAAACAACGCAGAGCGCCCAGGTGGCGCTCTGCTTTTATCCGGCCGGGTTGCAGGTGTCGGTTTGCCGACATAGTCCGGCAGGTTTTCGATTGCGTCATGGCCGCCCCCCGATTTTTGCCCGTGGCTTCGCATCCTGGCCCACTGCTTTGTGATAGCATGAGGCCACGTTTTAGCTTCTCCCTCTCATCTCATGTCTCAATCTGATCTGGTTCACGTCGATGTGGCTATCGTCGGCGGTGGAATGAGTGGCGCCGTGCTGGCGCTCTCCCTCGCAGCGCTACGAGGTGCTGACGGCAAACCCCTGCAGATCCTGCTGCTGGAGGCGAGCGCCCCCGAGCTCACGCTTCACCCTGGTTTCGATGCCCGAGCCATAGCGCTCTCTGCAGGCACCTGCGAGGCGCTTGCCCGCCACGGACTCTGGCCTCGCTTTGCCCCTCACTGCTCCCCCATCACCCAGGTCCATGTCTCGGATCGGGGCCATGGCGGTCAGGCCAGGCTGTCGGCGACGGAATATGGTTTGCCCGCGCTCGGTCAGGTGATCGAGCTGTCGGCGGCAGGGCTTGAGCTGCAACAGGCGATCGCGGCCTGCCCGCAGATCCGGATGTTGTGCCCGGCCATGCTGGCCAGGGTCGAGCCGCGGGAAGAGGGGGTGGATTTACTGCTGGCCAGCGGTGAGCGTTACCAGACCCGACTGCTGGTGGCGGCCGATGGTGGCAACTCCTTCGTGCGCCAGCACTTCAAGATGGCGGTGACCCGCCATGACTTTGAGCAGAGCGCCATCATAGCTACCGTCAAGACGGCGCAGGATCCTGCCGGTCGGGCGTTCGAGCGCTTCACCGAGGGGGGCCCGCTGGCCTTGTTGCCGATGCAGGAGGGGCTCTCCTCTCTGGTGTGGAGCGTCGGGCGGGATCAGGTGGATGAACTGATGGCGCTCGATGAAGCTGCGTTTCTCGCCCGGCTGCAGCAGGCGTTTGGCTGGCGGCTGGGGCGCTTCGAGCGGGCCGGTCAGCGCCACGTTTATCCGCTGGTGCTGACGGCGGCTGACTATCCACTGGCCCAGCGCACAGTGCTGGTGGGCAATGCCGCTCACCTGCTGCACCCTATCGCAGGGCAGGGCTTCAACCTCGGCATGCGCGACCTTGACCTGCTCACCCAGGCGGTTGCTCGTGCGCTTGCAGTGGGGGAGGACATCGGCAGTTTCGGCGTGCTGAGCGGCTACTGGCAGCAACGCAAGGAGGATCAGGCCAAGACCATCTGGCTCACCTCCTCCCTGGCCCAGCTCTTCTCCAATGGTCATGAGCCCCTGGTGGCGGGCCGCAACCTCTTGCTCTCCCTGATGGGGCGGCTGACTTGTCTCAAGGCGCCGCTGGCCTCCCGCACCCTGGGGTTTGTGGCCGATCTGTGCCGTAAATAAGGTGTGCCGCCCATAGGCGGCAGCAAACCGCGTATTGAACGGGGTCGATGCCAATGGGCGTCCCCTGCTGACCCTGTCGGTCAGCCACGAAAGGAACAGATGATGCAGATGCAAAACGTGGATGTGGTGATTGTGGGAGGTGGCATGGTGGGCCTGGGGCTCGCCGCCGCACTCAAGGAGAGCGGCCTCAAGATTGCCATCGTGGAGGGGCAGTTGCCCGAACCCCAGCTCGGCGAGGCACCGGACAACCGGGTCAGTGCCCTGAGTCTGGCCAGCCAGCGCATCTTGCAGCAGGTTGGCGCCTGGACCGGTATCGAGGCGCGCCGCCTGCAGCCCTACGAGAAGATGCAGGTGTGGGAGCAAGACAGCTTCGGCCAGATTGGTTTTGATGCCGCCAGCCTGCGCCAGGCGGCGCTCGGCCACATAGTCGAGAATCGGGTCATCCAGTTGGCGCTGCTGGAGGCGATCCTCGATGACATAAACGGGGAGGCGAGCAACATCAGCCTGCTGAGCCCCGCCCGGGCAGCCAGCCTGCAAAGTGGCGAGGCGGGGTCACTCCTGCTGCTGGATGATGGTCGTGCCCTGTCGGCCAAGCTGGTGGTGGCCGCCGATGGCGCCCACTCCTGGGTGCGCCGCCAGGCCGATATTCCGCTCACCAGCTGGGATTACGGCCACCATGCCCTGGTGGCGACGGTGCGCTGTGCCGAGCCCCATGAGGCGGTGGCCCGCCAGATCTTCACCCCGGATGGCCCGCTCGCCTTCCTGCCCCTGTGGCAACCCAACCTCTGCTCCATCGTCTGGTCCGTGCCCGCCACCCGGGCCGAAGCGCTGTGCGCCTGCGATGATGAACAGTTCAACCGCCAACTCACCACCGCCTTCGATGGCCGGCTGGGATTGTGCAAGGTGGAAGGGGCGCGCAGCGCCATCCCGCTCACCGCCCGCTATGCCCGTGATTTCGCTCGCGAGCGACTGGTGCTGGTGGGGGATGCGGCCCACACCATACATCCGCTGGCGGGGCAGGGGGTCAACCTCGGCCTGCTGGATGCCGCCGCGCTGGCCGAGCAGATAGTGCAGAGCCAGCGCGCTGGCATTGATATCGGTCTGCTGGCCAACCTGCGCGGCTACGAGCGTTGGCGCAAGAGCGAGGCGGCCCGCATGCTGGCGGCGATGGAAGGGCTCAAGCGACTGTTCAGCGGGGCCAACCCCCTCAAGAAGCTGGTACGCGGGGTGGGATTGTGCGCCTTCGATGCGCTGGCACCACTCAAGCAGGGGGTGATCCGGGCCGCCATGGGGCTCGATGGCGAACTGCCTGTGCTGGCCAAGGGTGAAAAAATCTAATACTACTCAGGTTTTTTTACAACAAAACTAATGTGATGAGGCTGATGACCCATTTTGGGCATCAGCCTTTAATCTGGGTGGTAGGCGAAACGTTTTTCTTCAAATTGTGACGAAACGGTAAAAATCAAAATTTAATCTCGTGTGAGTCGCTTTTTGACTGTTTTTATCACTGTTTTTACCTTAGTGTCTGGGGTCTGTTTACTGACGGTGGATTAGTTTTTTTTGAGCGGCGCGCTCGCCCTCTTGTCATATAATCCGCTGCGTTCAAGGAATCACTCTTGCCCCGCGGGGCTGGAACGAGCACAGACTCCGACTGTCTCTTCTCTTTCTGTTGCACAGGCGATTGACCGTACTGTTGGCTGTCAGAGGAAGGCGGATTGCGAGTGTTGTCGCGAACGCTTAAGGAAACACAGCGATGATCCAGACTACAGTACTGCATCCCAAGCACCTGGAAGCCGGCGCCAAAATGGTGGACTTCCACGGTTGGGAAATGCCCATCAACTACGGCTCCCAGCTGGAAGAGCACCACGCGGTGCGCACCGATGCCGGCATGTTCGACGTCTCCCACATGACCATAGTCGACTTGACCGGCGAGCGGGTCAAAGCCTTCCTGCAACACCTGCTGGCCAACGACGTGGCCAAACTCACAGTCCCGGGCAAGGCCCTCTACAGCGGCATGCTCAACCCCGATGGCGGCGTCATCGATGACCTCATTACCTATTATCTGACCGATACCTTCTACCGTCTGGTGGTGAACTCCGCCACTCGCGAGAAGGATCTGGCCTGGATCCGCCACCACGCCATCGATTTTGCCGTGAGCGTGACCGAACGCCCCGAACTCGCCATGATCGCGGTACAGGGCCCCAACGCCAAGGCCAAGGCGGCCAAGGTGTTCACCCCTGAGCAGAACGCTGCAGTAGAAGGCATGAAGCCCTTCTTCGGCGTGCAGGCAGGGGATCTCTTTATCGCCACCACCGGTTACACAGGTGAAGACGGTTATGAAATCGTGGTGCCGCAAGAGAAGGCGTGCGACCTGTGGCAGGCGCTGCTGGATAACGGCGTGGCCCCGTGCGGACTGGGTGCCCGCGATACCCTGCGTCTCGAAGCCGGCATGAACCTCTACAGCCAGGATATGGACGAAAGCATCAGCCCGCTCGCCGCCAACATGGCCTGGACCCTGGCCTTCGAACCGGCCTCCCGCCAGTTTATCGGTCGCGCCGCGCTGGAAGCACAAAAAGCGGCGGGTACCCAGCCCAAGCAGGTCGGTCTGGTGATGGAAGAGAAGGGCGTACTGCGTGCCGGCATGCTGGTCACCTTCACCACCGCCAGCGGTGAAAAACGGGAAGGTGTGATCACCTCCGGCTCTTTCTCGCCGACCCTGGGCTACAGTATTGCCCTGGCGCGGGTGCCCCGCGATATCGGCGAGCAGGCCGAGGTGGAGATCCGCAAGAAGCTGGTCACCGTCAAGGTCACCAAGCCCGCTTTCGTGCGCAACGGCCAGAAACTGGTGTAACAACCCCATTGCGGCGAAGGGGATCACCTTCGCCAGTACCCCTTGTACCCCCCTCCAGGTACAAGTGATCCAAGTGAATAAGGAAGCACAAATGAGCCATATCCCGAGCGAACTGAAATATGCCACCTCCCACGAGTGGATCCGTGTTGAAGCCAACGGCGAGGCCGTGGTCGGTATCACAGAGCACGCCCAGGATCTGCTGGGAGACATGGTATTTGTCGACCTGCCGGAAGTGGGCAAGCAAATTGGTGCCGGTGATGACTGCGCCGTGGCCGAGTCGGTCAAGGCCGCCTCTGACATCTACAGCCCGGTGAGTGGCGAGATTGTTGCCATCAACGAAGAGCTGGAAGGCAGCCCCGAGCTGGTCAACTCAGATCCCTACGGCACTGGCTGGCTGTTCCGCATCAAGCTGGACGATGCGGGTGAGCTCGCCAACCTGCTGGATGCCGAAGGCTACCAGAACCTGGTGGACGAAGAGTAATGCCCCCGGGCCCTGCCAACACGGCAGGGCCCGTTTGTATGTCTGCCAGCCGGACCCGTTCCGGCCGGCATCAGGGTGAAGTCGCGCCCGCCGCTTGCAGGCATGGCCTGCCATCGGGCCACTCTGTTTGTGCGCCAGGTTATGCGTAACAAGGTGACCCCCTGTCGATGCTGTCGCAGCATCCGGTACCGCACTGTGCACACTGCCTGCGGTATTCAGAACATGAGTGGAGTCGGTATCAGCCGGCTATCAGGAACATCAGGTCTTGGTTACCAGGACTTATTACCAGGAATAGGGAAATGACCCAGTCACTGTTTGAACTCGAACAAAAAACCGATTTCATCCGCCGCCACATAGGCCCGGGTGAGGAAGAGCTGCGTGTGCTGCTGGCCGAGGTGGGCGCCGAGAGTCTGGACGATCTGATTGCCCAGACCGTGCCCGCCGCCATTCGCCTGCCGGGCCCGCTCGGCATCGGTGCGGGCATGACCGAAGTGGAGGCGCTGGCCAAGCTCAGGGGCTATGCCGCCCAGAACAAGATTGCCAAGAGCTATATCGGCATGGGCTACCACGATACCCATGTGCCCCACGTCATTTTGCGCAACGTGCTGGAAAACCCGGGCTGGTATACCGCCTATACCCCCTACCAGCCCGAGCTGGCGCAGGGCCGTCTTGAAGCCCTGCTCAACTTCCAGCAGCTGACGCTGGATCTCACCGGCATGGATCTGGCGAGCGCCTCCCTGCTGGATGAGGCGACCGCCGCCGCTGAGGCGATGGCGTTGGCCAAGCGGATGGCCAAGTCCAAATCCAACCTCTTTTTCGTGGCCGATGATGTTCACCCGCAGGTGATCGACGTGGTCAAGGAGCGCGCGGTTCACTTCGGTTTTGATGTGGCTGTCGGTGCCGCGAGCGACGCGGTGAGTGAAGAGGTGTTTGGTGCTCTGTTCCAGTACCCCACCACCACAGGTGAGGTGAAAGATCTGCGCGCCCTGATTGCCGCGGTACAGGCCCAGAAAGGGCTGGCCTGCGTCAGCGCCGACTTGCTCTCCCTGCTGCTGCTCAAATCCCCGGGCGAGCTGGGCGCCGACGTGGTGTTCGGCTCCGCCCAGCGCTTCGGCGTGCCCATGGGGTACGGTGGCCCCCACGCCGCCTTCTTCGCCACCCGCGACGCCTACAAGCGCTCCATGCCGGGTCGCATCATAGGCGTTTCCAAGGACGCCCGCGGCAAGAGTGCCCTGCGCATGGCGATGCAGACCCGCGAGCAGCATATCCGCCGCGAGAAGGCCAACTCCAACATCTGTACCGCCCAGGTGCTGCTGGCCAACATGGCGAGCTTCTACGCCGTCTACCACGGCCCCGTGGGGTTGAAAACCATCGCCTCCCGCGTGCACCGTCTCACCAGCATCCTGGCGCTGGGGCTTAAAACCAAGGGCGTGGCCCTCAAACACGCCAGCTGGTTCGATACGCTTACCGTACTGACGGGCGACAAGGCGGCACTGATCGCCAAGGCCGAAGGGCTGGGCATCAACCTGCGCGCCGATCTGGATGGTGCCGTGGGTGTGTCGCTCTCTGAGACCACCACCCGCGCCGATGTGGCCGAACTGTTCGATCTCTTCCTCGGCAAGGGCCATGGCCTGGACGTGGAGGCGCTCGACAAGGCGGCCCAGACCCATCAGGGCATCCCGCAGGATCTGCTGCGCACCGACGCTGTGCTGACCCACGAGGTGTTCAACAAGTACCACTCCGAGACCGAGATGCTGCGTTACATCCACCGTCTCGAAGCCAAGGATCTGGCGCTTAACTACGCCATGATTTCCCTGGGTTCTTGCACCATGAAGCTCAACGCCACCGCTGAGATGATCCCGGTGACCTGGCCCGAGTTCGGCAAGCTGCACCCGTTCGCCCCGCTGGCCCAGGCCAAGGGCTACCAGCTGCTGCTGGCCGACCTCGAAGACTGGCTGGTGAAGGTAACCGGTTACGATGCGGTTTGCATGCAGCCCAACTCCGGCGCCCAGGGCGAGTACGCAGGCTTGCTCGCCATCAAGAAGTACCACGAGTCCCGTGGCGACGGCCATCGCGACATCTGCCTGATCCCTGCCTCTGCCCACGGTACCAACCCGGCCTCTGCCCAGATGGCGGGTCTGCGGGTCATAGTCACCGCCTGTGACAAGTCCGGCAACGTGGATCTCGACGACCTGCGCGCCAAGGCGGCCGAGGCGGGGGAGAAGCTTAGCTGCCTGATGGTGACTTATCCCTCCACCCACGGGGTGTACGAGGAGACCATCAAGGAGGTGTGCGACATCGTTCACCAGCACGGTGGTCAGGTCTACCTCGACGGTGCCAACATGAACGCCCAGGTGGGCCTCACTGCCCCGGGCTTTATCGGCGCGGACGTCTCCCACCTCAACCTGCACAAGACCTTCGCCATCCCTCACGGCGGTGGCGGTCCGGGCATGGGCCCCATCGGCGTGAAGAAACACCTGGCACCCTTCGTGGCCGGTCACGCTGTGGTCAAGACCGACAAGGAGAGCCGCAACAACGGCGCCGTGTCGGCGGCACCGTTCGGTTCGGCCAGCATCCTGCCCATCAGCTGGATGTATATCGCCATGCTGGGTGATGAGGGGCTGAAGAAATCCACCCAGGTGGCCATCCTCAACGCCAACTATCTGGCCAAGAAGCTGGGTGAATCCTTCCCCGTGCTCTATTCCGGTCGCAATGGTCGGGTGGCTCACGAGTGCATCCTGGATATCCGCCCGCTGAAAGAGGCGTCCGGTATCAGCGAGATGGACGTGGCTAAACGGTTGATGGACTACGGCTTCCACGCGCCGACCATGAGCTTCCCGGTGGCGGGTACCCTGATGGTCGAGCCGACCGAATCCGAATCCAAGCGCGAGCTGGATCGCTTCGTCGAGGCGATGACCGCCATCCGTGCCGAGATTGCCAAGGTGCAGGACGGTCACTGGAGCCTGACCGACAACCCGCTGGTCAACGCACCCCACACCCAGGATGACGTGATGGACGAGCAGTGGGCTCGTGGCTACAGCCGCGCAGAGGCGGTCTTCCCGTCCGACGCCGTGCGCGCCGCCAAGTTGTGGCCGTCGGTCAACCGCATCGACGATGTCTACGGCGATCGCAACCTGTTCTGCGCCTGCATCCCCACCGAGGATTACGCCAAGTAATAACGGTGTTGATCACGACCATTTAAGTTGGATACCGTGACATTGAAGTTGGAAACCGACCATTTAAGTTGGAAACTAAAAGGCCCTGCAATAGCAGGGCCTTTTTTATGCTTGGTTTGATAAAACGTAATTAAATTACAAATTAAGAATTTATTAGACCGTCGTTAGTAGATCAGTAGCATTCATATATCAAGGGCGCGGTATACTTTATACAAAAGTTTGCGTTATTACTCAAATTTCCCTATCGGGCTAAGCACCGGCATGGTGCCAAAGGATAATCTGGGTACCGAAGGAGGGCCAACGATAGGCACATGAAGGGGTAAAGCAACTCACCAACACATAATGGTAACAACATCAGCCATTCACAACACTAAGTATGCGATGTTCCGTCGTGGGCATTGCACCTAAACATTGAGCTAACGCAAGCATAGCTTAGATAATCTAAAAAATCCTAACTTGAAAATTCACTTCGATACCTCATTTTTGGTATAGTTGAAGAGTTCTTTGTTTTCCTCATATGTATTTCCTGAGTGTAATCATGATCGTAATTATCGACCCTTTTTTCAGTAAAGATGCCATATTGCGAACTTGTTACGGGTTTGCAGGTAATTTTAATTTCGAAATTCAAATGAAAAGTGGAATGTATTTCATTACTGTTGCGGCATTGGATACCACTCCGATAGCCAGCGACTTTGAGGCTGAATTTAAAAATGCGCTGATTGACCACGAGTTGCGGGTAGTGATTGAGGAAAAAACGAAGGTAGTGAAAGAGGCGTTGGTGTGTGCTGCGCTGCGTGAAGCATGGAGCGAACCGGTTGATGCGAAATAAATTTAAGAATAAAGCCTATTTTGCTGACAAAGATAAAGACTATACACTGTTTCCTTTTAACTTTGAACGCTTGAGTCAAGATGAAGTACTCATCGTCAATGCAGTTGGTGAATTTTCATTTATTCAGGATCGAGAATTGCAAGAATTGGTGGCTGGCGAACTGCCAACTGACACTGAGTTATATCAAGAGTTAAAACGAAAGAGTTTCTTGGCAGGTTCTGAGGATTCGTATGCACTGCGCTGTTTATCAGCCAAATACAGGCAGCGCAAATCTTTCCTCAGTGGCGGGCCGGGACTGCATATCTTTGTGATCACATTGCGTTGTGGAAATTCTTGCGAGTATTGTCAGGCGAGCCGCAAATCAGTGACATCGTCACAGCACGACATGTCACAAGAGACGGCCAGAAATGCGGTAGATCGGGTGTTCGAATCACCCAACCAGCGCATCACCATTGAGTTTCAGGGAGGTGAGCCTTTGCTCGCCTTCGATTTAATTAAATTTATCGTGGACTACGCTCACGAAAAAAACAGTGTGCATGGCAAGAGCCTCGTGTTTGTCATTGCCACTAGCCTGCAATACATTACCGATGAGATGCTGGATTTTATCAAGCTCCACAGTATTCAGATCTCAACGTCGCTGGATGGCCCAGAAGCGCTACACAACAAAAATCGGCCATCCTCATGTGGTAATAGCTATCAAAGTACCCTTGCGGGTATTCGAAAGGTGAGAGAGGCCATTGGCGATGAGGCCATCGCCGCCATGACCACCATCACCAAAGACAGTCTACCTTTTCACCAGGAGATCGTAGATGAGTATGTGAAGCATGGCTTCCATTCGATATTCTTGCGGCCGCTCAACATGTATGGCTTTGCCGTCAAAAGGGAAAGCAAGGTCAGCTATACCTCTGCCGAGTATTTCGCGTTTTATCAAAAGAGCCTGCAATACATCATCGATATCAATAAAGCAGGCTACTACCTAGATGAAGTCACGGCGTCCTTGGCACTGAACAACATGCTGACCGGACGTGCGGTGGGCTATGTGGATCTGCGCTCGCCCTGTGGCGATGGCACCGGGGTGCTGGTCTATCACTACAACAGCTATGTATACCCGTCCGATGAAGCCCGAATGCTCTATGACATGGGCGATAACAAATTCTGTTTGGGCTCAGTAGAGGCGCCCTATGTGGAGCTGATTTCGTCGGATGTGATGGGTGAGATATTGATGAGCGGGGTGGCCGAATCCCTTCCGGCTTGCGCCTATTGCGCCTATTTACCCTACTGTGGTGCCAACCCCATCCAGAACTATTCCCGTACTGGCGACTTGGGTGGACACAGGGCTAAGAATGACTTCTGCAATAAGCAGAAACCGTTGTATCGCCACTTGTTCAGCCTCCTTGAAGAGAACAAGGATGTATTCACTTCATGGGTCACAAGGGGTAAGTGAGCGATGAGCTTCAAACTGAAATTAAGAGCGGTCATTCATTATCCCTCTACAACTCGCCGCCCGTTGCGGGTAACGACAGTTGATAGCTACATCGCCACAGGAAGATCACCGGACGAGTTATGCCTGATCTACCCCGACGGGCAATATAGAGGCGAAGCCCTGCTTTCCATCAAGTGGGGGGCTATTGTCATTTATGACCATGCAACCCCGCTTTTTGACGGTCAAATCATTCACGTCACCGAGGAAGGTGAGCGCCTTGACGATGGCGACATCATTGTGACGTTAACGGATGCCGTGTATATCGCCTACAAGCAGCGCAGTGACTCCAACTCACTGTTCTTGACAGAGCGGTGCGATAACTTCTGCATCATGTGCTCGCAGCCGCCGAAAAATGTGGATGACGCGTGGCGGGTGAATGATGCACTGGACATCATTGATTTGTTGGACGATGAGCCGCGCACTTTGGGGATCAGCGGCGGTGAACCGACGACGTTAGGGGCGGATTTTTTGAAAATTCTGACCCATTGCCACCAGAAATTGCCGCAAACCCAGCTTCATATTTTGACCAATGGAAAAAACCTGAGTAATAGGGAGCTGATCGATGAGATTCAGCAGATTGGGCATGAGCGGGTGCTATGGGGTGTCCCATTGTATGGGGCAATGGCCCGCGATCACGATTACCATGTGCAGTCTCGCGGGGCATTCAATCAGACCATCAACGGCCTCTATCACCTAAAAACGATTGAACAGTCCATCGAACTGCGGATCGTCTTGACGAAAGATGTACTCAGAAATATCGAAGCGCTGTGTGAGTTTATTGTCAGAAATTTATCGTTTGTCTCTTTTGTTGCCCTTATGGGGATCGAATTTACGGGCTTTGCCAAGCAAAATTACGCTACGGTGTACTCTCCCATTGCTGAGCATTTGCCCGCGTTAAGCTCTGCCATGAATACCCTGAAAATGAATAATGTGCAGTACTGCCTTTACAATATTCCGCATTGTCACTTGCCGCTGAGTTTGCGCGATTTTGCCGCGCAAAGTATTTCCGACTGGAAAAATGGATTCCCGCAAGGTTGTGACGATTGTGCTTCGAAGGCAGTCTGCTGTGGCTTCTTTGCGTCGAACCTTGATCACAAGTCGGGTGTTTTAACTAAATCATTATGTAGTGTTGATGATGACTCTTATATTGGAGTAATAAATTTGTTATGAAAAAACTAATGTCCACGTTGCAGCGTTGGGGTGTACTGGGTCTGGGTGTGCTAAGTGGGCATGGGGTCACGGCTAGCGAAGCGCATCTCTCCGATGACGCCTTCAATCAGTTGAACTTAGACAACTTGCCCAACATGGAAGCCTCGTTGAACATGGATGTGAACAACCTCTATGCAGGCCACCGTTCACATCGCTCGCACAGTTCACATCGCTCGCACTCCAGTCATCGTTCTCACTACTCAGGCTACGGCACCTCGACCTATTCGGCCCCTGTCGCTGTGCCTTCGCGAGCATATGGCAGCAGTGTAAACAGCCTTAACCAAAGCTTGCAGGCCCCTCTCGAAGTCACTTCACCAGCCAGACGGCTGACAGCCAATGATAGCGCCATGATGGATCTGGTCATGCGGGTGCAATTAGCACTGTTCACCAAAGGCTATGATGTAGGTATTATCGATGGCAAGATTGGCCCGAAAACCCGCGCCCAGATAAAACGCTATCAGAGTGATAACAGGTTAAGTAGTACGGGAACACTGACGACCTCCTTACTCACAAGTTTGGGTATTCAAATTCAGTGAGTCATCCGGGCATTCTTAACTTAATTTAAAAAGGATTACAGATGAAAAAAATAACAATCACTCTAGCTTTCTTTGCTGCAATAATGTCTTCTAATATTTATGCATGGGAAGGTGTTGACAATGATTCTGGGAGTGACATTGAGATTGAAAGCGGTAATTTAGTAAGAGCTGGGGAGGAAATTGAATATTATGACCATGATTATGGAGAGTATCGTTCAGCGGATGTTGAGAGCGTAGAGTCTAGTGGTAGTGGTGCAGAGGTAGAAGTATATGATCATGAATCAGGTGAATATCGGACATTTGAAATGGAATGACTTCGCAGTTTCACTTGGGTAATACCTCTAATCGGTTGAGCACCGTGCCCTGACCAGCTAAGGAGGGTGCGAATAAGTGTCCTCTACAATAAAATTGAAATTTTTAGTCCTTAAAATTCAACTTGTTATAAAGGCATGGCATTGTGTTTGGTGGCTTATTCGCATCATCCCCCTGTGGGGGCGCTGTTCCCCCCATGGCCGGATCACGCTTAACCCACACCTCGTCAAAGCGTCTCGCGAGTGTATCGATTACGTCATCCTGCACGAGCTCTGCTACATTGCCGAGCACAACCACAGCGAGTCGTTTCGGCTGATGAGCCAAGTGATGCCAGGCTGGGAAAAGACAAAAGAGCGATTGGATGGGATGGCGGCTCGATTGTTGGCGTGAGTTATCTGATCGTCAGTCACTCCCACAGCCCGGCAGGTTACCCTTGCCGGGCTGTTTCTTTGGTACTGATGCCTTCTACTGATCCTCAAAGGATCCCTCTCATGGCCGAAAAGGCCATTTTTTCTGTGCAGAACAATCGATAGCCTCAGAATCATGCTCTATATCAGTTGTCCTCTTATATCTAAATTGGAATAAAAAACTTGTACTTATTATTTATAAAAATAAATATGCACTGTTGTGTGTATTTATGCGCATATAGGTAAGTTTTTGTTTTTAAAGGGGAAATATAAAAATTCAATACGTGTGGAGTTTTCACCACAGCAGCATCATCAGTTAATATTTATAAAAATAAATAAGATAAAACAACATCTTACGTTCATTCTTGTTGTTGACGATCCCCTGCCTGCTGACTAGGTTGTATGCAAGTCAGATAGGAGCGGTCATGAAACAAAAGATGGTTAAGCAGCCAATTATCACAGATGCGGAAATCGCCAAAACGGAGCGATACAACCGAGACATCCAGGCTTGGGGGTATCGGCCCTGGGTCACAGTGCGACAGTCCCATACCCATGGGCAGGGTCAGATTGTGTATAGTCACAAGACCAAACGTGAGCATCATCTGCTCAGCCGTGGTGAGCGACGCCCATTTTTTTACTTCGAACATGACCCAACGGTTATCGATATTCTGGAGCAGTACCCGCTGCCCCTGCATAAAACTCTAGAAATTGCTGCCTCTCTGAACATTGTCCATCCAGGTAATTACAAAGAGAGGGGCAATCATGGTGGTCGTATTCCAGCCAAAACCATGACTCAGGATTTTTTAGTGTTGAGGCAATCCGATAGTGGCAACGCGCGATTGACAGCGTACAGCTATAAATATTCCGATGCTCTGGATCCTGCCATCACCAATCCTCGAGTCGTTAATCGAACACGAGCAAAAGAGAAAATTGCCCTTGAATATTGGCGTGCTGAAAATATCGATTTTGTGATGGTAACTGAGAAAGATTTTGATGCTACATTTATCTACAATGTAGAGTTCTTGCGGGAGTGTTTTGATTCAAAAAATCTTCTCCAAGTTTCAGCAGATCTTTATGATCATGTAGTTTTAAAATTTAAAAATCACATGATTATGGCACCCTTATCCACACTTAGGATGTTAGCCTTGCTGGTCGCTCAAGAGATGAACATTGATGAGAGGCATGCTGTTTGCTTATTCCAACATGCAGTATATACCGGTCGTATTGATATGGATTTGACACAGCGTATTGAGTTATACCACCCTCTTCCCGCATTGCGAGGGTCTCATGAGAATTAACCAAAAAATTGTATCTAACACAAAAAATAAATCCGAGTTGCTTATTGTTGATATCTGTCTGGATAACAGGTTAATAGCTGTATCAGATTTGTTGACTGACTCACCTAAGCGCCCATTTTTTATTTCTTTGGAACATGTCGAGTCTGATATAAATTCTGCTAGGGTTTCTATTGCAGATCATGATTTTCCAGAGATATTCTATCAACCAGATTCAGCTTTTGATCCTAGATGGATTGATAAAAGAGATCAATGTCTTGCTACTATCAAACCACTGATAGTAGATCCAGATCTTAAACATCGTTATCTATATGGTGAATCAAACGGCATATTGAAACAACTCATAATTCAGTCAGGTCGTAGTAAAAAATATGTAAGCAGTTGTTTGAATCGCTATTTCAAATGTGGAGGGATGAAAAATTCACTATTGCCACGATATTACGAGTGTGGTTTGAATCATCAACTACCAACTAAAACTATTAAGTTGGACGATGGGAAAATCTGTCTGGCCTCAAAAAGAGGACGTGAAACTAATTACGGCAATCCTTATCGAGGTATTACCCAGCAGGACATTAAAAACATTGATTTATTCTCAAAGTCGATTCGCTCTGGAGAGGAAGTCGTTCTCTCTAAATTATATTTAGACTATTGTATGACCTATGCATCTGTCGAATTGAGTCCAAAAAGTGTTGGAGATGGTGAAGTATCAGAATCAGTGAAAGTATTACTTCCAAAAGATCACTTGATTTCTCCCCGTTCATTCAAACGACAATTAATGAAATGTATCGATAAACTAACATTTATCAAAAAGCGAGTTGGTAGCATTAATTATGCGCGAGATCATGCGGCTAAACCTGGTGTGGCTAAAAAAGGGCTGCGCGGACCAACTTATCGGTATGAAATAGATAGTACCATTGCCGACATTTATATTCGTGATGAATATTCACAAGATGAATTAGTGAGTATTGGACGACCTACAATATATTTGGTTGTTGATACGTATAGTACCATGATTGTTGGAATTCATGTGGGATTTGGCAATCCCTGCTGGCATGGTGCCAGTCAGGCTCTTTTTAATGCCATGAGTAATAAAATTGATTTCTGTCGGGAGTATGGCGTTGATATAAAGGAGTCTGAATGGCCCTGCCAAGAAGTATGTCGTGAGTTAACGATGGATCGGGGATCTGAAAATTCGGATAACAATATTACTGCAATATTGCAAGGCCAAATCGGCATCAAGGCCGCAAATTTAAATGCACTCCACCGTGGCGATATGAAAGGCACGGTCGAAAAAAGCTTCCATTTACTGCAAGAAATGGCAATACCACCTCATGCAGGAAAAGTGATGAAAGTGCCGAAAAAAGAGGACCAACATCCGTCTCGTAAACCATTGTATAGTTACAGCGACTTTATGAACCGCTTGATAAATACTATTCTCTTTTTGAATAATAATCGCGCTAGTATTAATTCTCAAAACTTTGAAATGTCACGAGATGGTGTTGGTTTTACTCCTCGTGATGTCTGGAATTGGGGGCTAAAGCAAGCTGTCATAGGTTCCAGAGTGTCCGCAGATAAGCTGCGTTTTGCATTATTGCCCGAGGCTGAGGCAACGGTTATGTCACAGGGCATTTATTTTAGAGGCTTGTACTATAGTTGCAATGAAATTGTTCGTAGGAACTATCTGGATAAAGCCAGGAATCTTGGTAGGTTTAAGATTAAAATTCGCTACTCAGATGTCACCACCAATTATATATGGCTTAAAGATGCGGTATTGGGCGATGTTATCCAGTTGGATATTAATGACCGGAGTGAGGCCTATAAAAATCATAATTGGGAGAATGTCATGCGACAGCAGGAAATCACTAAGGAACGTCTCGCAAATATGAAGGAGCGCGAGTTCAGTGAGCGAGTCGCACTTGTACAAAAGTTCGATAAACAGGATAAACAAATACAGGCCAGTATCAGGCGGCATATAAAAAGCAATGCCAAAAGCATTCAAGGCGGCATGAAAGATCGCAAAATGATAGATGCTGCCATGCAACGACATCGGGAGGGGCAGTCCATTGTTGCCGAATTGGTTCCTGTCGCTCAGCTAGATACAAATCCTCGACCATTATCGGCGATAGGCCAGCAAGATCTCACTGATCCAACAATATTCACAGTTCAGGAAAAGTAACCATGGCGGAACCGAAATATTTTGCACACCCCAATGTGAGTTATCGTGGTAATCCCTATATTGAGGGGTTAGGTATGCCACTCTCTTCGGCACAGTTTTATGCGAACTGTGAGATTCCTTTTCACTATGAATTAGATCTTAGCGGGGTAGATGAATCGCTACATTCATATTTTATCCGTACTGCCATTGACCAACTGGCGGCGGTTTATACATCTCCAGATGAGGCGTACCGTTTATACGACCAGATGCGACGGATGATCGAGGCCGGGTATGTTCGACGCAACCCAGTTGGGGCTGATGTACGTCGGATATTAGCTGCGATTGATCGTGATAAGGCTGAACCGTGGAAGGCTGCACATGTATTGGAACTGGAGTTGTCGGTTCAATACAGCCTGTTACTGCTGGGACTGAGTGGACGTGGAAAGTCCACGATGGTAAAGCAGATTTGCAGGCAGATCCCACAGACGATAGAGCATGGTGATTATACGGATCACCATGGCAACGAGTTTGTTATTAACAGAATACAGGTGACCTATCTGTATATCGAGGTACATGATCGCCGTGGCCAAAAGGCATTACTACTGAACTTGTTGGAATCGCTGGATGCAGTCACTGGCGAGGATTACAGTCATGCGCATCGAGGTAGATCTGTCAATGAATTGATTTCGGTGGTGCAAAAGGCGTTTATCAGCCATGGGGTTGGTTTGTTGATCCTCGACGAAGCACAGAATCTGGCCAAGTCGGCCAAGAGTGAGGTGATCAGCAACAACGAAAAAACCACCATGAAATTTCTGGAGGAATTATTCAATCGAGTTGGTATACCACTGATGTTTGTCGGGACGCTGGCCACGATGAAATTATTTGAAAGCGAGATGACGCTCACTCGCCGAGCGACCAAAAATGGTTCTATGCAATTGGTGAGTTGTGACCTCGAAAGCTCATTTTGGCACCGCTTTATTCGCCTGATCTGCCAGACTAGATTGCTGAAAAACCAGACAACCTCGGAAGACGTGTTGCGCCAGCACATTCATTATTTAAGCGCAGGTATTCCAGCTATTGCGACTAGCCTAGTGCGGGTCACGCTTTCGTATCTGACCCATTTGAAACCTCAAGATCAAGATCTCTCGATAGCTGCATTGGATCGCTGCTTTAATCGCGATTTTAGAATACTCAATCCTGCGCTGACCGCATTGCGTAATGGTGCCTATTACCAATTTGAGGATCTCTCACCGATGCTCATACTGGAATCGGTGGCGAGTGGTCATGAGGTCGCTCAGCAGGTGCAACCACAGTCTGGAACTCATCTGCTGCAAGGTGATGTTAAGCTCAGCAATAAGTCGCAGAAAATAGATGTAAAACAACAGAAAACATTGGAACAGTTATCGCCGGAATTATTGTTAGGCCAGCTTGGGTATCACCTGGATACAGGTAAGCCGAAATGATCCTGCATCGATTGGAGTTGCTACCGGGCGAACATCTGGGGGCGGTGGTAGGCCGGATGCATGTGTTGAGCACGCACGGAACGTTTACAGCAACGGCCCGGGCGTTGGGGCTGAGCAGCCCACAAATCCGCCCTCACCGTTTATGTCACCCCGACGATCCTACCCTCGATACCCAGTTTCGGGCACGAGACGTTCAACGTGCGTGGCAGGATCACTCTGTCGGCAATTATTTAGCCCCCTTCCTGACTCCGCACGAGCAAGGGAGCGTGGTGGCAGCGTTGGCGGGTCATACGCCGCTCCGGCTGAGGGTGACCGGCCAACATAATATACAGCACCGACACTGGCGCTGGTGCGCAGGCTGTATCGCAGAAGATCACGAGATCCATGGCATGCCGTATTACCACCGGGATCATCAGTTGCCAGGGGTGTTTCATTGTCATCGACATCAACTCGGCTTGTCCGGGTGCTGCGCAGGCTGTGGTTTTACCGCCACGCTGTTGTCGGAACAACCCATCCCTCCCTACGATAACCTCTGCTCACAGTGCGGCCACTGGGTGGGGGGATATGATGGTCATTTTACCGAGCCGATGCGCGAGATCGAGTTAGCGTCGCTGGTATTGGCCCATTCCGCCAGCGCACTTACCCTACGCTCGCTGACCCAGTTGGTGAGTGATTCGATGGGGATATCGGGCGAGGCGATGCGCACGGTCAAGAGTATTAAAGCGATCAATATGTGGTTCAAGCAGATGGATGCGCAGAGCGATCCCCAGACATTGGCTGCGTATTTCATCAACTCTGGACGGATCGGTCAGGGCTGGCAGTTACCCCCCCAACTGCGTAATGCACGGGGCTATCATGAGCAGTCAGCCCGAGATCCGTTGCATCCTCTGGCCCACCTTCTGCTATTGCAGCATGCAGGTATCGATCTGGTAGGGCTCCTGGGATCTGAGGGGTGAGCGGTGTTGACCTCAGTGAGCCCAACCTATATTCCTGGCGAATCAGCCTACAGCTGGGTTAGCCAGTGTTTCGTACATTCTGCCTACAGTGACCGAAACCGCTTCTGTGAACGATTGTTCCATCGTCCTGCCATTCGGTTGCATCCGGTATTGCCAGGCCATATTGAGGTTACTGCCCAGGCTGCTGGAGTGGATCCGCAATACCTGCTGCACTATGGCACGGGCTTCCCGCTCTATGCCTTCGCGCTGGACGAGCAATCCCAAGTCCACGCCCTAGCGGCCGCCATGCTGGGTGAGGGGAGGGGGATCATCGCCCTGTCAGGGCAGGCCGCCAGCAAACTACATTTTGGCGGTGTCTGCCTTAAATGGTGTCCCGCCTGCCTGCGGGGGGATGAACAGGTCGTGGGTTGCGGCTACTGGCATACGGCGCACCAACTGTACGGGGTCACCGCCTGTGAAACGCACCAGCTGCGTCTGCATACCCTGGTGGCCGGTGCAGGCGGCATCGACCGCCGATTGTTCCTGCCGGATCCCGCGATACCCTGTGAACCATCACGACCATCCGCACATGAAATCTATCTCTCTGCATATATCACCGCTCTGCATCGGCATCTGTGCGTCCAGTCACCAACGGAGTCGCTAGCGGAGCTGTACCAGCGATGGCTCGGGCAACAGGGCTATCTGACGGCCCGAGGCCATCTGCGCAGCCAGGCCCTGTTGCAGGCCATGACGGAGTTCTGGCAGGGGTTGTTTGCCGATATAACGCCGATAGTGCCGCCGGGACTGGCCAACTATCGATACGTCTCGGGGCTGGTGCACGGTGACCGCAGTCACCACTACCTGAAACATGTGATGCTGATGGCGTTTGTGAGTCGCAGCCCAGCGGAGTTCTTCTCCATCGAGGCGCAGCAGGTGTTGCCTGTGCCGCCAGCGCGTGACGCGCAAGCCGCCGAGCGAGCAGTGCTAAGGTGGTTGGCAGAGCCGCTCTCCATGCGCCAGATCGCCCGCCACACCGGTTACAGTGTCGGTTATATCAAGCAACTCGCGTTGCGACACAACCACCCCGTCGAACACCGAATCCAGCGCATCACTGCGGCAGTGGCGCAGGGGATATGGCGGCAGGCGTTCATGGGGGTAAGCCGACAGCAGATCGCCCATTGCCATGGCGTCTCAGTCGGTGCGGTCGAAGCCATCATTCAGAGCCATCAGGGGTTGTCTGATTGGCGGCGGCATTTGGGCAGAGTGCGCAAGCTGCGTGAGCACCGCGATACATTGACGACATATCTGGCACAGCATGTCCATGCCAGTCGCGGTGTCATCGAGCAGGCGTGCCGAACGGCATTCAGCTGGCTCTATCAGCATGATCGCGTCTGGCTGTATCAGCAGTTGCCCGCTCCCAAACGGGCTGTTCACCATCCCAGCGTGGATTGGGCACAACGGGATCTGGAACTGGCTGCACGACTTGGGCAGCTGGCCGCACAGGCAAGATCATTGTCAGCCCTGGAGCGTGCGCTTGGCAAACCGGATTGGCTCAGGAAATACAAAGCTAGATTACCGCTCAGCTATGCGCTGGCTGTGCGACTTGTCGCTGCTTACGCAGCCCAGCATGCCAAACCCTGATGGTTGCCGTCGATATAGGCACGGCTGTCAGGGGTCAACACGAGGAGTATTGCCATGAAAGTCGAAGCCATCGTCCCCACCACGCAGGTCGTCGATATTCTCTGCGATGTCTGTGGCAGTAGCACGACAACCACCATTGGTACGCAGGAGTTCGGCACGCTGGCAGCGCGCTGGGGGTATGGTTCGCAGCACGATGGTGCGCAATATCAGGTGCATCTTTGCGAAACCTGTTTTTTCGAAGCGTTGGCAAACCTGAGGCAGGCTCATCGGTTGCAAAACCTGTTCGCGGAAGACTATCAACCCGCCGATCCGGACCACTTTGGGCGAGTTGAAGGAAATCAGGAGCTTATCTAACGATGAAGCGATTGAGACCCGTCGGCTCACGCAGGAGCGTGCCAGCCTGCGCCCAACGGCAATCAGACAACAGATACTCTCGTGTTGCATGGGAATAATTGCATTCTGCCCGTCACAGCAGGTTGTCCAAGAACCTAATTTATCCTGCGCTATGAAAGGAGCCGTGGTATGAAAGTTACACCAGAGGGGTGGGTGGTATTGCGTATCCCACCAGATGAAAAGGAGGAGCGAGTTGGCGTATTCAAAATATTTGCATCTTGGCGACAAGATGACAGATGGCGACTTTCCAGCGGAACTGGAACCCTATCAACGATAGCAAGACAGGGTGACTTTCTAGTATGGAAACAGTCATCTGGTAATGATTACTGGCTGCCATTTGATGGGGAAAATGGCATGACTTTTTATACCTGCGGGGTCCTTGAGAACATGTTAAATGCGCTTGAACTAGATCAAGGCGAGGTCATCATTCATCTCCTCAGGGATGGGCAGTTTGACTACGAAGAGCTTCGTCACCTTGAGTTTTGATTGCGTCAAAATAGCTTCGGAAATACTGGCCATTCATGTTAATGGATTCGTTTGGGCTTAAGCGGGCGATTCGACACGCTGCAAGCGGTTGAAAGGGGTCGTTCTGGTATAAACGATGACATGTACGGGTGAATCAATAAGGGACGCCGTGTTCAATTCCTCCTGCAAGGTCGATAACCGCCTGAGCGCCCATCGGTGAGGTGAGCACCTCAGCGGGCCTTTCACCCCCAAATCCCCAGGCTGGTCGAGTGAGCCATCGTAATGACTTGGTAATATCGCCGTTGTACAGGGATATGACAGCCTCCAGCGCTAGTACAACCCAGTAGAGGCGATCTCCCTGAGCGGGAGATAGGTGAACTCCCCGCCTGATTTGGCGACTCAACTCATCACGGTGAATGCCGATCATCGCACAAACAGTACGAGTGTCCGACCCTAGCAGGGCAACCAACTTGATGACGACCTCAGGGGAGACTCCGGCAACAATGTGCTGATGAGCCGCCAGCCTATTGCGAGGCATATCGAGGGATGCAAGAACATCGGTCACAGATGAACTGCTAGCGGTGAGAGCGTGGTTAGCACGATTCATGTAGCCAGTTGTCTCCATATGGGCTCTGTTGATGATGGTCGTGAACGTTGTCGGGCCCAATGTAATCCATCACTCAAGAGTTCATTGGGATCTCACCTAGTTTGGCGCACTTCGTTGGCCGTCGACGAAAGCGTTGGCGCTTTTGTGACGAATCAGGACCTGATTTGGCGATGAGCCGATTAGTGACGTTAATCGGCTCATTATCTAGGCCTTTTTGAGCCGATTAGGTTCTGGCATCGGCAACGCAGGCGTGTGTCAACCGGTGAGAGGTGTCATCTGATGACGAAAGCTTTCGCTCAGTCTCCGCTTTGCCGTCTGGCATCTCGCCCGAGCAGGGCTATCAACTGGCGTTCGCGTCTGCCGGTAGCGGGTGGGTCATTGAGTTAAACCGATCAAAATACCCGCTTGATGGCTTTTCTTGGAGTAAATCAGAGTGGCCTCCTCGCTGAGTCAAACTCACCAGCGATTTGTCATAAACTTTCACGCTAATCAGGCCCAGACTAGCTTCGGCTGAGGGTGTAAAACTGGCGCTAATTTACTATTTGGCTGCGAAGTGACCATTTTGCTAAGCAAACACTGCAATTAAACATAATGGGCATTATGCGCTGACAGATTGGCATGGTGGCTTGCAATTGTGGAGGACAGTTCTTTATTCTGTTTACCATACTTTCAGTATGGCGACAGTCGTTATGGAGTAGCGTTAATACTACTCAAATAATATGGCTTGCATTGTAGGTTCTCGTAGTAGTCCAATGTGTTACATTCACAATTTCTGATGCTGTGCAACGGTCGGTTTCACGTCTAGGAATTGGGGGCATTCAGTTACCATTACCATTTAAAGAAATGGCTGTGAATTGCTCTGATTTTTCGGGTGGACTGCCCTGCCGGGATAGAAAAACCTCAGTATAGTCAGTGCAACTACATACAATCCGCATCCAACTATCCACACCCAACCATTCCAAGATTCGTGGGTTGCACTATACAAAAATGCAAAAATAAGTGGACCGATTACACCCGTGAGGTGTGTCAAACTGGTCAGCAACCCTTGCAATTGTCCCTGTGCTACCTGACCGACACGAACAGATATAATTCCCTGCAAAGCGGGAAGAGTTATGCCACCACAAGCGAGTAACAGCACAACTGGCCAAACCATCCAGCTTTGCGTAATGACTGCCAATAAAAGTAGGCCACAGCCATCAGCCAAGATGCCAACCACGATAGCTCTCTGTTCTCCCAAATGTTTAGCGATAAAACCAGCAGCAAGTCCTTGAAACAGAGCGTGTGTAAGCCCAAACACAGCCAATGAAACACCGACCATTACGCCATCCCATGCGAAGCGCTCTTCTCCGAATAAAACCCATAATGTTGCAGGGATTTGGCCAATCAATTGAATGATGAAAAAGACAACTAGCAATCCCGATAATGGGGAGATCATCTCGCGTATGGAGGATGTGGTTTCATTGATTGTTTCATTCTTTATCTCGTCACTAACCTGATTAGCATTATGGGTCTCATGTAAAATGAATAGGGAGACCAGAAATGCCAGCCCGTTAATGGCAGCAGCGAACATAAACGGTGCCTGTACCGAAAGTTGACCTGCAAAACCACCAATGACTGGTCCAGCAATCATACCGCCACCAAAACAGGCACCCATCATACCAAACCAATGTGTCCTGGATTCCTCAGGTGTGACATCGGCAATTGTTGAGGCTGCAACAGCTCCAGTCGCACCGGTAATACCAGCAATTAAGCGTCCCAGATACAACACCCACACTACGCTGGCTGTTGCCATTAATGCGTAGTCCAGTGTTGCACCTAAAAGTGAAAGTAATAATACAGGGCGACGACCTATGCGATCTGACCAGCGGCCGAGAAGAGGGGCAAAAATCACTTGCATCATTGCATACAGCGCCAATAAAACACCGTAGTTCTCCGCAACATTAGCCTTTCCAACAAACTCCCGTAATAACGCCGGTAAGACAGGCATAATTATGCCAATCCCTATGGCATCTAAAAAAATGATGACCAGTGCCATCATCACAGTGCGGTTCATAGTTAACGCTCTCTATCGGTGATAGGGTTTGAAAAGTAACTCTATCAGTGATAGATTGTCAACAGCGAAAGGAGATAGTGATGGCACGACTAAGCTTGGACGACGTAATTTCAATGGCGCTCACCCTGCTGGACAGAGAAGGGCTAGAGGGCCTGACTACGCGTAAGCTGGCGCAGTCCCTCAAAATTGAGCAACCGACTCTGTATTGGCACGTGCGCAACAAGCAGACCCTTATGAACATGCTTTCAGAGGCAATACTGGCGAAGCATCACACCCGTTCAGTACCGTTACCGACTGAGAGTTGGCAGCAGTTTCTCCAGGAAAATGCTCTGAGTTTCCGTAAAGCATTATTGGTCCATCGTGATGGAGCCCGATTGCACATAGGGACCTCTCCTACGCCCCCCCAGTTTGAACAAGCAGAGGCGCAACTACGCTGTCTATGCGATGCAGGGTTTTCGGTCGAGGAGGCTCTTTTCATTCTGCAATCTATCAGCCATTTTACGCTGGGTGCAGTATTGGAAGAGCAAGCCACAAACCCGACAGAATACAATACAGTGATGGACGCTGTGCCACCATTATTACAGGAGGCATTTAATGTTCAGACGAGAACCACTGCTGAAACGGCCTTCCATTTCGGGCTGAAATCATTAATAGTTGGATTCTCTGCACAATTAGATGAAAAATATATGTCCATCCAGGGTAATAATAAATGATGCTGTCTATGGGGCAGTGCTAACGGTAGTAATTTTAAATCTATCGCCAGTGATTTTTATTTTTCACGCGACAAGTATTCTTGAAAATGTGTATGTGCATAGCCTTTGATAAATTAGGGAGATCCGAACAAAAGGGGGATTTCTTTGCGGGTCTGGCGGTGTTTGCCATTGAACTCGTAGTCAGCGAAGGTCAGTTGATGGCTCACGTTGGTTCTCATCCATGGTACTAAGAAAATCTGATGATCTCGTGTCAAGGATTTGTTCGCACCCTCCCCATCACGTCAAATAGAGCCTGTTTTCCAACTTAAATGTCCTGTTTGCTCACGGAGCAGATGTAGTATTACTTTTGAGTTTCCAACTTAAATGTCACATTTGGTATCGTTAACTCATTGAATACTTTGATCTGCCAGTTTCCAACTTAAATGGTTGTGATCAGGTGCAGAGTGAATGAGGGTTAGCTACCCGATAAAACCAAGGCCACCCCAGCAGGTGGCCTTGTTGTTTGTGGCGCATGTCTGACATGACATCACGCCGGAGCCTTCGCAGCCTAGGGTTGCGTCAGGACCTGGCCGGTGCGAGCAGCGCCAGGGCTTTGGCCAGGGTATCGACGGACGCCTGATGCTTGCCTGCCTTGTGCAGGGTTTCCCCTTCGGCGCGCAGCCTTTTCACCTCGGCCAGTTGCTCCGCACTGAGGGCCGGGCCTTTGGCGAGGGCGTCATCGATGCTCTTCATGTCTGCAGGGCAGTGAAAGGCGAGGGCGTTTCCGGCAAAGAGCAGGCCGATCATCAACAGTTTGGTTTTCATATTAGTTACCTCAAGGAGGGGGCTCATCAAGGATAGCGCGCCCCTTGCAGGGCCGGTTGGGTTGATGTGGGCAGGAAGCAAGCGGTACCATGACTGTTTAGCTCATTAATGAGCCACACAGGGAGACCCAATGTCACTCACAAGGTTGCTGTCACCCTTGGCCAGTCTGGTGATTTTTATCCTGGGCCATGGCATGTTCAATACCCTGCTGACGGTGCGCCTCTCGGCCGAGCAGGTGTTGGTGCAAGCCATAGGCCTGGTGTCGGCCGCCTATTTTGGCGGTCTGGTGCTGGGCGCTTTCGTCAATGCGCGCCTCATTATCCGGGTGGGTCATATCCGGGCCTATGCGGCCTACGCCTCCCTGCTCTGTTTTCTGTTTCTGCTGCACGGCATGGTGGTGGAACCCGTCAGCTGGGCGGCGCTGCGACTGGTGGGGGGCTTTGCCACCGGCGGTCTGTTCGTGGTGCTGGAGTCCTGGATGCTGGTCTCTAGTTCCCCGGCCAATCGGGGGCGGCTGATGTCGCTCTACATGATACTGCTCTACGGATCACTGGCCATGGGCCAATTGGTGCTCAAGTGGGTGGATCCCATGGTGCTGACACCGTTTGCCCTGTGTGCCATGGCGGCCACCCTGTCGGTGGTGCCGCTTGCGCTCTCCCGGGTGGCCACACCGGCCATGGTGGCGCCCCAACCGGTCGGGGTGATTGAGCTGGTGCGGCTCACCCCGGCGGGCATGGGCAGCAGCTTCACCTCAGGCCTCATCCTCGGCGCCATCTACGGTCTGTTGCCGCTTTATTTTACCGACAGCGGGGCTTCGCTTTCGCGGGTGGCAGATATGATGGCGCTGGTGATCCTGGGGGGCATGTGCCTGCAGTATCCCATTGGCCGCATCTCTGATCGCTATGACCGGCGGCTGGTGATCCTGCTGCTCAGTGCCGTGCTGACCCTGCTTGCTTTGCTGATGGTGTTGTTGCCCGAGGATTGGCGCGAGCCAATCGCCGGCGTCCTGGTGTTCTTGCTGGGGGGGATGGCGTTCTCCATTTATCCCCTGAGTCTGAGCCATGCTTGCGATGAGCTGCGCCCGGATCAGGTGTTGGGGGCCAATCAGGGGTTGCTGCTCGCCTACAGTTTGGGCGCCATGATAGGGCCATTGTTGGCGCCTTTTGTCATGATGCAGTTCGGGCCACAGGGGCTGTTTGTCTACTTTGCCCTGTGCGGCGCCCTGCTGACGGCGTATCTGGGCTGGCGCAAGCGGCAGCGGGCACCCATTCCACTGGCCGAGCATCAGGTGTTCATGCCGGTACCGCCCAATACCCCCATGACTGCGGAGCTGGAGCCGAGAACGGATCTGGAAGGGGAAGCTGTGCCTGCGACCTTTGCCACGCCCGAGGCGGAGGATGTGAAGGCCAACTAGCGCTTGGTGAATAACACGGATAAAAAAGCCGACTCCAGGGAGTCGGCTTTTTACTGGCACGAGGGCCGTTATCAGGCGGTCACGGCATCGGCCTTGGCGGATGTTTCTGCCGCTTCCGGCGCCGCATTGCGGATGAGGTAATCAAATGCCCCCAGCGCTGCGGTTGCACCGGCCCCCATGGAGATGATGATCTGCTTGAACGGCACTGTAGTGGCGTCACCGGCGGCGTAGACACCGGGCAGGGAAGTGGCGCCCTTGGTGTCGATCTCGATCTCGCCGAAGCGGGTCAGTGCCACCTCGCTCCCCTTGAGGAACTCGGTGTTCGGCACCAGTCCGATCTGGACGAAGATGCCAGCCACCGCCAGGTGCTTGATTTCACCGGTGGTGCGATCTTCATAATCCATCCCCACCACCTTGCTGCCATCACCGATCACTTCCGTGGTGCGGGCGCTCATGATGATGTCGATGTTGCCCATGGAGCGGGCTTTCTTCTGCAGTACCTCGTCGGCGCGCAGGGTATCGGCAAATTCCACCACTGTGACGTGCTCGACGATGCCGGCGAGATCGATGGCTGCTTCGATACCGGAGTTACCACCACCTATCACTGCCACGCGCTTGCCCTTGAAGAAGGGACCGTCGCAGTGGGGGCAGTAGGCCACGCCCTTGGTGCGGTACTCGAGCTCGCCCGGCACGTTCAGGTCACGCCAGCGGGCACCGGTCGCCAGGATCACGGCGCGACTCTTGAGGGTGGCACCAGAGGCCAGCTCCACATTCACATAGCCGTCCTTGCTGATGGCGGCGGCACGCTGCTCGGTGATCACTTCCACACCGTACTGCTTGACGTGCTGCTCCAGGCTTGCGGCCAGCTTGGGACCTTCGGTGTAGGGCACGGAGATGAAGTTCTCGATCCCGACCGTGTCCATCACCTGACCACCAAAACGCTCTGCGACGATGGCGGTACGAATACCTTTACGGGCGGCATAGATGGCTGCTGCGGCACCAGCCGGGCCACCACCCACTACCAGCACGTCATAGGGGGCTTTTTCGCTCAGTTCGGCGGCCTTGCGATCGGCCGCACCGGTATCGAGCTTGGCAATGATCTCTTCCAGCGAGATACGGCCCTGGCTGAACGGCTGACCGTTCATGTAGACGTTCGGCACCGCCATGATCTGGCGCTCGTTCACTTCGTCCTGGAACAGGGCTCCGTCGATCATGGTGTGGGTGATACCGGGATTCAGGGTCGCCATCAGGTTCAGCGCCTGTACCACGTCCGGGCAGTTGTGGCAGGAGAGGGAGATATAGGTCTCGAAGTGAAACTCGCCCTTCAGCTGCTTGATCTGCTCCAGTACGGCCGGATCTGTCTTGGAAGGGTGGCCGCCGCTTTGCAGCAAGGCGAGCACCAGAGAGGTAAATTCATGACCCATGGGGATGCCGGCAAAATGAACGCGCGGGGCTTGGCCCTGTGGTGCAACGCTCATGGAAGGCTTGCGGGCATTACTGCCATCAGTCATGGCAATTTTGGGGGACATCTCGCTGATCTCGCGGGCCAATGCCAGCAGCTCTGCGGATTTGTCACTGTCGTTGCCGGACACGCTGATCTCGATGGGATTGACGATGTACTGCAGATAGGTGTTCAGCTGTTGTTTGAGGTTGGTATCCAACATCTTCGAATTCCTTCTTAATGATTGCGGGTCGGCGATGACTGGCCTGATGCTCCAAGAGGAGGCCAGAAAGCAGACCGGCCCTTGAATGGGCCGGTCTTGGAAGCGGGAGGCTTAGATTTTGCCTACCAGATCCAGGGACGGGGCCAGGGTGGCGTCGCCTTCTTTCCACTTGGCCGGGCACACTTCACCCGGGTGGGAAGCTACGTACTGAGCGGCTTTGACCTTGCGCAGCAGTTCCAGCGCGTCACGACCGATGCCACCAGCGTTGATTTCAACGATCTGGATGATGCCTTGCGGGTCGATAACGAAGGTGCCACGGTCAGCCAGGCCAGCTTCTTCGATCATGACGCCGAAGTTGCGGGTGATGGCGCCGGTCGGGTCACCAATCATCGGATACTGGATCTTCTGGATGGTGTCGGAAGTGTCGTGCCACGCCTTGTGAGTGAAGTGGGTGTCGGTGGAGACGGAGTAGATCTCGACGCCCAGCTTCTGGAATTCAGCGTAGTTGTCAGCCAGGTCACCCAGCTCGGTCGGGCAAACGAAGGTGAAGTCAGCCGGGTAGAAGAATACCACGGACCACTTGCCTTTCAGGTCTGCGTCAGACACCTGAACGAACTTGCCATTGTGGTAGGCGGTGGCGTTGAACGGCTTGATTTCAGTGTTGATATAGGTAGACATGTATTAGCTCCTTGGTGATGTACATATGCCTGTCTGGTATTGAAGAGTCTGTCCGGACCAGGCGTTTAACGTTCGATGGATTCATCATAGGGGCTTTTCTTAATCGATTAAAGCCGCAAAATTGAATCACTTCAATCTATCTATTAGATAGCCTATCGCTGCTGTACCTAACATGAATATCTCTGGCGTACAGAGGTAACTCCTTGTCGAGGTTCAACATCTGTGCGGCACATCGGCTTTTCAAGGTCCGAATGGCTATTTGTTTTGTGAGGCGGCAGGACGGTGCAGTGGCGTGCTACGCAATGGGAGCAGGAAGGGCAAGGCCGGGCAGGATAGTGCAGATAAAAAAATCCCGGCGTTGTCGCTATGACAAGGCCGGGTCATCAAACAAGGAATGGCTATATAAACAAAAGCTTTACAGCAAAGACTAACTACGGGGTGTGCAAACTTGCAGACATATGAGAGGAAGAGGCTGGGTGCACAATCCCTCGTCTCCCCCTCGGCAACTATTGCATGGGTGAGATAATAGTGTGATGCAGATCACAAAGCAAGGTTATGGTGTAAAATTTCAATCAAAATGAAAGTATTTCAGTTCTAATGCCGATTTAATATGCCGAAAACGCTTTCAATGTAATTTTATTACATTGTTTTTAGATCAGAAGTCGCTTGGCGGCTCCTGTTCCTCCATCAGTTCGAGCAGGTTGATGGCGACCGCAATGAAATCCGACTCTGTCACTATGCCGATCAGCTTGCGCCCCTTGAGCACCGGCAGGCAGCCATATTTGTGGCGCTGCAGGTAGAGGGCCGCCTCCTTGATGCCGGCGTGGGGATCCACGCTCGCTACCTGGCGGGTCATGATCTCGTCGAGCTGGACGCTGTCGGTGAATTCCGCCTCCCGCTCCGGGTTGATGAGCAGCAGTTTGGACTCGCGGGTGGCCAGGATGTCGGTGAGAGTGACCAGACCCAGAAGATGATGGTGTTCGTCGACGATGGGAATATGGCGGATCCGCTCCTGCTGCATCAGATCCATCGCCTGCTTGACGCTGTTTTCCGGACCCAGAGTGAAGGGATGTTCTGTCATGATCTCGGATAAGGTCATCATGGTGGGCCTCCTTGTGTATCTGCTTTCACCCTAGCCCAGCCCCCGCAGGCAAAACATGATCAGGGTCAATACAGATCATTAAAGAATCATTAACCGGATGGATGTCGCAATATTGCTCGCTATCCCTTGTCTCTCTTGGGTTTTTGGTCTTTTGGGTTGCCTTGGAAGAGGGGGATAACTAGACTAGCCGCCGATTCCCCCGAGGTGAAAGATGCAAGTATCCGATTTTCATTTTGATCTGCCAGACGAGCTGATTGCCCGCTATCCGATGGCAGAGCGTACCGCCAGCCGCCTGTTGCAGCTCGATGGTCAAAGCGGCGCCCTGCGCCATGGTCAATTTGTGGATGTGCTGGACCAGCTCAACCCCGGCGATCTGCTGGTATTCAACAACACCCGTGTCATTCCGGCGCGCATGTTTGGCCAGAAGGCCAGCGGTGGCAAGCTGGAGGTGCTGGTGGAGCGCATCCTGGACGAGCACAGTGTGCTGGCACATGTGCGGGCCTCCAAGGCGCCCAAGCCGGGCACCCGCCTCATCCTGGATGGCGGCCCCGATGGCGAAAAGGTCGATGCCGAGATGCGTGCCCGCCACGATGCCCTGTTCGAGATCCACTTTCTCGACCCGCGCCCTGTGCTGGAGATTCTGGAAGCCATAGGCCATATGCCGTTGCCCCCCTATATCGACCGTCCCGATGAGGACGCCGACAAGGAGCGCTACCAGACCGTTTACAATCAGAAACCGGGCGCCGTGGCGGCGCCGACCGCCGGCCTGCACTTCGATGAGCCGCTGCTGGCAAAGATCCGCGCCAAAGGGGTTGAAACGGCCTTTGTCACCCTGCATGTAGGGGCGGGGACCTTCCAGCCGGTGCGGGTGGACAAGATTGAAGATCACCACATGCACTCCGAATACGCCGAAGTGCCGCAGGAGGTGGTGGATGCGATCAACGCAACTCGCGCCCGGGGTGGCCGGGTGATTGCGGTGGGCACCACCTCGGTACGCTCCCTGGAGAGCGCAGCCAAGGCAAGTCTGGCCCAGGGCAAGCCGCTGGCGCCCTTTTTCAGCGACACCGACATCTTCATCTTCCCCGGCTACCAGTTTCAGGTAGTCGATGCCATGGTCACCAACTTCCACCTGCCGGAGTCGACCCTGATCATGCTGGTCAGCGCCTTCGCCGGGTACGATCAGGTGATGGCGGCCTATCAGGCGGCCGTGGCCGAGCAGTACCGTTTCTTCAGCTACGGGGACGCCATGTTTGTCACCCGTCGCCGGGCAGTGGCATAAGCCTCGCCCTTTATACCGGGCCTTCGGGCTCTCTATTGTCAGACTGTTTCTCTGACGCAACGAGGTAGCAATGAAATTTGAACTGAAAACCACCGACGGCCGTGCCCGTCGCGGTCAACTGGTCTTCGAACGTGGTGTGGTACAAACGCCGGCCTTTATGCCGGTCGGTACCTATGGCACCGTCAAGGGAATGACCCCGGAAGAAGTACGCGAGACCGGCGCCGAGATCCTGCTTGGCAACACCTTCCACCTCTGGCTGCGGCCGGGGCAGGAAGTGATGCGCGCCCACGGCGATCTGCACGACTTCATGAACTGGCAGGGCCCGATCCTGACCGACTCGGGTGGTTTCCAGGTGTTCAGCCTGGGGCACATTCGCAAGATCACCGAGGCGGGCGTGCACTTCCGTCACCCCATCAACGGTGAGAAGATCTTCCTGGACCCCGAGAAATCCATGGAGATCCAGTACGATCTGGGCTCCGACATCGTGATGATCTTCGACGAGTGCACCCCGTATCCGGCCACTTACGAAGAAGCGCGCAAGTCCATGGAGATGTCCCTGCGCTGGGGCAAGCGTTCCCGCGACAAATTTGATGCCTTGGGTAACAAGAACGCCCTGTTCGGTATCATTCAGGGTTCCGTGTATGAAGAGTTGCGGGATGTGTCCCTCAACGGCCTGCTGGAGATCGGCTTCGACGGTTATGCGGTTGGCGGTCTGGCGGTGGGTGAGCCCAAGGAAGACATGCACAGGATCCTAGAGCACGTCTGCCCGAAAATTCCGGCTGACAAGCCGCGCTACCTGATGGGCGTGGGCAAACCGGAAGATCTGGTGGAAGGGGTGCGCCGTGGAGTCGACATGTTCGACTGCGTGATGCCGACCCGCAATGCCCGCAACGGCCATCTGTTCACCACGGATGGGGTGGTCAAGATCCGCAACGCCAAGTATCGCAGCGACACCAGTACCCTGGATGCGGACTGCGATTGCTACACCTGCAAGAACTACACCCGCAGCTATTTGTACCATCTGGACAAGTGCAACGAGATCCTTGGTGCCCGTCTGAACACCATTCACAACCTGCGTTATTACCAGCGAGTGATGCAGGGTTTGCGGGACGCGATCGAGCAGGGTAAATTAGACGACTTTGTAACTGAGTTTTACCGTCGGCAAGGGAAGCCCGTGCCTCCGTTAGCTGAAAATGACGTGAAATAACAACGATATATAAATTAGTTATCAAATCTACATCAAATGAGAGGTTGTTAAATGAGCATTATCTCCAAGGCGTATGCAGAAGGCGCAGTTCCGGGTGCACAGGGTGGTGGCATGGAAATGATCATCATGCTGGCCGTGTTCGGCCTTATCTTCTACTTCATGATCTACCGTCCCCAGGCCAAGCGTGCCAAGGATCACCGCAACCTGATGAGCTCCCTGGCCAAGGGTGATGAAGTGCTCACCTCAGGTGGCCTGGTTGGCAAGATCGCCAAAGTGTCCGCCGATAGCGAATACATTGTGCTGTCCCTGAACGATCAGACCCAGGTCACCATCAAGCGTGATTTCGTCTCTGCCGTACTGCCCAAGGGTTCTATCCAGTCCCTTTAATCTCCTGAGGAGCACAGCGTGTTAAATCGCTATCCGCTGTGGAAATACCTGATGGTGGTCTTCGTGATCGCCATCGGTTTTCTATATGCAGCCCCCAATCTTTACGGTGAAGACCCGGCCTTGCAGGTGTCTGCCAGCCGTGGTGCCGAAGTCAAGCTGGACACCCTTGACTTGGTCAAAGAGACCCTTGAGGCCGCCAGCATTCCGGTCAAGCATGCTGCATTTGAGCATGGTCTCATCCTCGTTCGTTTCCAGAATACCGAAGATCAGCTCAAGGCGCGTGATCTGGTTGCCAACAAGCTCGGTGACAATTTCATTACCGCCCTGAACCTGGCGCCGTCTACCCCTGCCTGGCTCGAAGCCATCGGTGCGGCACCCCTGAAGCTGGGTCTTGACCTGCGCGGCGGTGTGCACTTCCTGATGGAAGTGGACATGGCCGAGGCGCTGACCAAGCAGCAAGAGCAGATGGTGCAGGATTTTCGCACCGAGCTGCGTACCCAGAAGATCCGTTACTCCGGCGTACGTCGGGTCGGTGATCAGGTACAGGTTCTGTTCCGTGATGAAGCAGATCAGGAACGTGCCGTCTCTTATCTGCGTCGTCAGAACCCGGATTTGACCTTCACCACAGAGCAGAAAGGGGATGAGTTCGTTCTCAACGCTGCCCTCAGTGATGCCAAGATCAAAGAGGTGAGAAAGTATGCTCTCGAGCAGAACATCACCATCATCCGCAACCGGGTTAACGAGCTGGGGGTGGCTGAGCCGCTGGTTCAGCAGCAGGGTGCCGAACGCATAGTGGTACAGCTGCCCGGTATTCAGGATACCGCCCGTGCCAAGGAGATCCTGGGTGCGACCGCGACCCTGGAATTCCACATGGTCGATGAAACGGCCGATATTCAGGCCGCGGCCGACGGCCGTGTACCGCCGAGTTCCAAGGTGTACAACGACCGCAACGGTCGCCCCGTTGTGCTGCAAAAGCGGGTGATCCTGACCGGTGACCACATAGTGGGTGCCCAGTCCGGTTTCGATGAGTACAGCCGTCCCCAGGTCAACATCAAGCTTGATGGCCAGGGTGGCAACAAGATGGCCAACTTTACCAAGGACAACGTCGGTAAAGGCATGGCGACCGTCTTCATCGAATACAAGCCTGTCGGTCAGCCGGGTCCGGATGGCAAGCGCAAGTTCCGCAAACAGGAAGAGGTGATCAACGTCGCCACTATCCAGTCGCGTCTTGGCAGCCAGTTCCGCATCACGGGTATCGACAACGCCAACGAAGCCCACAACCTGGCGCTGCTGTTGCGTGCCGGTGCCCTGATTGCCCCCATCCAGATCGTTGAAGAGCGGACCATAGGCCCAAGCCTGGGTCAGCAGAACATCGACAGCGGTATGGAAGCCATCGGCTGGGCCATGCTGGTTATCGTGCTGTTCATGGGGATCTACTACCGCGCGTTTGGCTGGGTGGCCAATCTGGCGCTCACCATGAACCTGGTACTGATCGTCGGTATCATGTCCATGATCCCCGGAGCCACCATGACACTGCCGGGCATTGCCGGTATCGTCTTGACGCTGGGTATGGCGGTGGATGCCAACGTGTTGATCTATGAGCGTATTCGGGAAGAGATCCGCAACGGTCGCGGGGTACAGCAGGCCATTCATCTGGGCTTTGATCGTGCATTCTCGACCATCGCCGACTCCAACGTCACCTCGCTCATCACCTGTGTGATCCTGTTCGGTATCGGCACTGGCGCCATCAAGGGCTTCGCCCTGACGCTGGGTATCGGTCTGAGTGCTTCCATGTTTACTGCCATCACAGTATCCCGCGCCATTATCAACCTGGGCTGGGGTGGACGGCGCATCGACAAGCTGCCGATCTAAGGAAGAGACATGTTTCAGATTCTACATTTTGAAAAACCTATCCCGTTTATGCGCTATGCCAAGCCGGGTGTGGTTTTCTCTGCCCTGCTGATGGTGATCTCCCTGTTCTTCCTGTTCGATCGGGGCCTGAACTGGGGGCTGGACTTTACCGGTGGTACCACTATCGAGGTGGGGTTCCAGCAATCGGTGAGCCTGGACAAGATCCACGAGGTGCTGGATGAGCAGAAGATTGAAGGGGCAACCCTGCAACACTTCGGCTCCAGTCGCGACGTGCTGTTTCGCCTGACCCCGAAAGAGGGGGTCAAGGTCGAGCAGCAGGGCAATGAAGTGCTGGCGGCTGCCAAGCAGCTTGATCAGGGTGCCGTGCTCAAGCGCGTCGAGTTTGTCGGCCCCTCAGTGGGCGACGAACTGGCAACAGACGGTGCCATGGCCATGCTGGCCTCCATCATCTGTATCCTGATCTACGTAGCGGTGCGCTTCGAATGGCGTCTGGCATTGGGGGGCATTATTTCCCTGGTGCACGACGTGGTCATCACCCTCGGCGTGTTTGCCTACTTCCAGTACGAATTCGATTTGACCGTGCTGGCGGCGCTGATGACCCTGGTGGGTTACTCCTTGAACGACACCATAGTGGTGTTTGACCGCTTGCGGGAGAACTTCCGCAAGGTGCGCAAGGGGGATACCGAGTACATCCTGGATCTCTCCATGACAGAGACCCTGAGCCGGACCATCATCACCTCGGGTCTGACGTTCGTGGTGGTGCTGGCGCTGCTGCTCAAGGGCGGTCCGCTGATCCACGGTTTCTCGGTAGCCATGGTGATCGGGGTGGCCTTCGGCACCTACTCATCCATCTATGTGGCGAGTGCCTTCGCCATGTTCCTCGGGGTCAAGCGGGAGCATATGCTGCCGACCCAGGTGGAAAAAGAGGGCGCGGATCAGCAAGAGATCCTGCCGTAATCGACAAGGGCGCCGTGAGGCGCCCTTTCTCTTATGGGGCGGGTGAGTCATTATGCTCCCCGATGACCCATCTTCCATTACCTAAGGCAAGGAGCAAGCCATGCAACACAATCCCCGTTTTCTGGCCCTGGTCGAGGCCATTCGCCCTCAGGTGCAAGAGACTGATGTGCACCAGATCAAACGTTGGCAGGATGAGGGGCGTGCTTTTCACCTGATCGACGTGCGGGAAGAGAGCGAGTGGGCCAGAGGTCACCTGCCAGGGGCGGCCTACCTTGGTCGCGGCGTGATTGAACGGGATATCGAGACCCGCTATCCGGATCCGCAGACTGAACTCTATCTCTATTGTGGTGGGGGTTTCCGCTCCATCCTGGTGGCGGAAAATCTGCAAAAAATGGGTTATAGCCGGGTTGTCAGTGTCGATGGCGGTTTTCGGGGCTGGGGTGAGGCCGGATACCCTGTCGAATCCTGATTTATTTGAGGGAGAGGGGAACCGCCACATGACAAAGTGGCGGTTGACCTTTACCATATGCGGGGTCAAGCGTAAGCGTCGGAGTGTTCATTGAACGTCAGGAAAGGGATTGGATACCTCCTTGGTGTCCTGTTGTTGCTCCCCATGTGGGGTTGCAGCAGTAGCAGTCAGGTTAAAGCGCCTCAAGTTCCCAAGCCGCAACCCGCTTCACTGGTATTGGCGACCCCCCTGCAGGTCTCTTACCAGAGCGAGTTGGCGTTGGCGCGACTCGGTCAGATGCTCGGTGAGATGGAATTGACCACTGAGCAACGTGCCGAACTGTTTTATGAGCGTGCCGTGGTGTTTGATCGGGTCGGTTTGCGTTCGCTGGCGAGGCTGGATTTCAACCGTGCCTTGCGGGAGAAACCGGATTTTGCCGAGGCCTATAATTTTATCGGCGTCTATCTGGTGCAGCAGCAGAATTATGACGAAGCCTACGAGGCATTTGATTCCGCTCTCGAACTGGCTCCCGACTATGACTATGCCTATCTCAACCGCGGGATCGCACTCTATTACGGTAATCGCCCCGAGCTGGCCGCCGCCGACATGAAACGCTTCTATGAAGCGCAGCCGGAAGACCCGTATCGGGTGATGTGGCTCTATCTGGCGGAGCAGAAGCTCAATGCGCCGGCTGCCATGAGCAGGATGCGAGAGCGTCTCAACAAATATGACGACGACGCCTGGAACTGGGATCTGGTTCGCCTCTATACCGGTGAGCTCAATGCCACCCAGTTGATGGGCAATGTGGTGAAAGGAGTGAAGGATAACCGGGAGCTCGCCGAGCGCCTGTGTGAAACTTACTTCTATCTGGGCAAGTTTGAACTGGCCAAGGGCAACCGCAAGGAAGCCATCAGCTACTTCAAGCTGGCGCTCGCCAACAACGTGTATGACTTCATCGAGCACAGATACGCCCTGCTGGAGCTGGAGCTGATGGCGCGCAAACCCTTGCCGCCGGGCGCCCAGAGTTCACAGGGAAAGAGCAGCAAACAGGCATCCTGATTTGCCTGTGTCTGCGATGTAAAAAAGGCCTCTTGATGAGGCCTTTTTGCTGTCTGCGTGCTGGTATTGGTACGGTGTTATTCCATCAGAGCTTATGCCGGGGATATTTGACACCAGCAGCCGTGGCCGCCGTGCCCAGATCCGGTATTGGTGCTGTGTTATTCCACCAGAACTTATGCCGGAGATATTTGACACCAGCAGCCGTGGCCGCCGTGCTCAGATCCGGTATTGGTGCTGTGTCATTCCACTAGACTCATGCCAGGGATCTGGCGCCAGTAACCATTGCAGTCCCGCTCCTGTTGCAGTGGCAGAGGAGCCTGCCCCTGCTGGTTGGCCTTGAAGCGAGCCAACATATCAAGGGTGTCCAGTCCCTCCGGGGAGAGGCGTACCACATCCACCAGATCCGCCATACCGCCAAGCTCGTTGCCGAGGTTGTAACAGTAACCGGACTGGGTCTGGATGCCGTTGAGATTGAACACCTTCTGCCCCTCGCGGCTGCTGGCCAGCCGGCCAGTGGGGTAATGGATGCAGGCGAGCTCGCAGTTGTCTTTGGGCTTGTCGAGGGAGCGGGCAGTGAAGCAGCGCGCCGAATAGGCGAGCGGCAGATGGCCGTAGGCAAACACCTCCACTTCAAACTGCTGGCGGGCAGCGCCCAGATCCTGACTGAGCTGAACCAGCCAGTCGCGGGAGAGCTCCACCGGCATCACCCAGCGTGTCATTCCCTGTTTGAGCAGCATGCGCAGCACATCGGCGTTGTAGGCGTTGATGGCGGGGCCACAGACAAACGGGAGCCCGGCCTCGCTGGCGAGTTGAACAGTGCCCAGATCGTTGGCTTCGACCAGCAGGTCGCCGTTGTCGACCAGCCGCTTCACCTCCTTGAGTTCGGAGGGGGCAGAGATGAGGGCCAGGGTCGAGAGCACCGCTTGCTTGCCGGTGCTGGCTACCTGGCGGGCCAGGGCAATCCAGTCATCTGCTTTCAGCTCACGGCGTTTGCTGCAGACGGTTTCTCCCAGATAGATGATATCTGCCTGACTGTCGGCAGCGGCTTGGTAGAAGGCCTGGGTGTCGGCCTTGGGCCAGTAGAAGAGCAGGGGCCCGAGAGAAAATTGCATTAGTTGTGCTCCTTGTGGCGACTGAAGGGGCTGAAGGCAGCATCGGTTGTTTCGGGAAGAAATGGCATCGGGCCTCCTTATTGCCACTGACGGTGATAGGCACCCAGGGTAGTCTGACTCCCCTCCGAGACGCGGGCGAGCTGGGCATCCCATTCTGCTTTGACCTGATACGCCTGGGGATTGGCCTGATAGGCATCGATGGCCGCACGCCAGACCCGGGTGACCTGCTCCACATAGGCGGGGCTGCGCTGGCGCCCTTCAATCTTGACTGACTGGATGCCGGTCTGGAACAGCTCGGGCAAGAGGCCAAGGGTGTTGAGGCTGGTCGGCTCCTCCAGTGCGTGATAGGTCTGGCCATCCACGTCGAAACGCCCCTTGCACAGGGTCGGATAACCGGCATTTTCACCCGGGCCGTAGCGGTCGATCAGCACCTCGTTGAGACGGGATTCGAGGCCCAGTGGCGTCTCTTCCCAGCGCACGAACTTGGCCGGAGAGCAGGCCCCGACCGTGTTGGGGCTCTCCCCTGTCATGTAGGAGGATAGGTAGCAGCGGCCCTCCGCCATGATGCAGAGGCTGCCGAAGGCGAACACTTCCAGGCCGACATCGGTCTCGCGGGCCAGCTGCCGGACCTGGTGCATGGAGAGCACCCGTGGCAAGACCACCCGGCCGACGTTGAAATGCTGCTGATAGAAACGGATGGCGGCGGCATTGGTGGCACTGGCTTGAACAGAAACGTGCAGCTCCATGTCCGGATAATGGCGGCTGGCGTAATCGAGCACGGCGAGATCGGCGATGATCAGCGCATCTGCACCCAGGGCAACCCCCCTGTCTACTGCCTGTTTCCATCTGGTATCGGAGCCCGGGTGGGCGAAGGTATTGATGGCGATGTGCAGCTTGCGGCCATGTTGATGCACGTAGTCCACCGCCTTTTCCAGCTTGCTGTCGGTGAAGTTGAGACCGGCAAAGTGGCGGGCATTGGTGTCATCCTTGAAGCCGATATAAACCGCATCGGCCCCGTTATCCACGGCTGTTTTCAGTGCCGGCAAGCTGCCTGCCGGACAGAGTAATTCCATCGGGTACGCTCCGAGAGGGGAAAAATGCAAAAGTGGCCCGATTGTATTCATCGATGCCTTCCCACTTTTTGACCTGAGGCAGCTTTGTGTGGCTTTACCCTTCTTGAGGTAAGTCGGCACAAGTTTGATTTCCCACAGGATCCAGAGTGCAACCCTGTGCTTGAATGCGTAAAAACTTGGGAGTTCATCGTGTTTCAACAACTGCAACGTCGTCTGGTCGAACAGGCCCCCCGCTTTTTGCGTCACCCCCTCAAACTGGTGCCTTTTACCCTGCAGCGGAACCTGATGGAGCGCCTGCTGGCGCGGGTGTTCAAGGAGGCCATCGAAGATGGCGATTTCGAGTTTCTGGCTGGCAAGTGGCTGAAAGTCGAGGTATCGGATCTCGAGCTTTGCTGGTTTATCAGCGAACAGGATGGAAAGCTGGTGGTGGCACGCCATTGCGATCGTGCGGATGTCTGTTTCAGTGGTACCACCAACGACCTCATCCTGATCGCTGGTCGCAAAGAGGACCCCGATTCCCTTTTCTTTCAGCGCAAGCTGAAGATTGAGGGAGATACCGAGCTGGGACTGGAGGTGAAGAACCTGATGGACAGCCTGGATCTGGACGGTTTGCCGAGGCTGATGCGCTATCCCCTGATGGATCTCGCTACCTTTATTGAAGGGGCGCGTGCCCTGTCAGCGCAGGAGTCGCACCCTGCGCCGACGGGCGGGATCCCGTCTCAAGTGTGAAGCCAGGCCAGCGGCATGGTGGCGGTAGTGACTGCGAACCCACAGGCAGCGGCATGCCCAGGCACAAGGAAGCAAGGCCATCAGGGCCATGGCATCGGGGAGGTGAGAGAGCAGCAACCCCAGCGCCAGCCAGATAAAGGGCTGGGCCTCGTAGAGCCATTCCGGCTGGAACCAGCGCTTGGTCGGAAAGATGACCAGGTCGGTACGCCGATAGCTGGAGCGCATCATCCAGCTCGCCGCACCGGCCACAAACAGCAGGGCACCTGCCAGCCAGAGCAAAGGGGAGTCGGTGAGCATGATCATGCCGACTGCCGTCAACAAATAGCAGGCAGGCAACCTCTCATAAAGCCAATGCGGGCACATGTCTCCTCCACTCGTTTCCTTCTCCATCCTCCAAGTTTAGCCAGCCTCCCCGGTTGGCTAATGATGCTTTGTTCTACAAAATGACGGTTTTGTTGTGAAATGGGACGCCATTTACGGTGCCAAAATAGCGATTGGCTATGTTACAATTGCGCGCCATTTTTGACTGAAGATTGACTGGGCATGTTGGATCAGATTCGTATCGTTTTGGTAAACACCTCTCACACAGGCAACATGGGATCCGCGGCGCGAGCCATGAAGACCATGGGGCTGACCCGGCTGGTGTTGGTTGATCCGCAAGCCTTGCCTGATGACGGCGCTCATGCGCTGGCTGCAGGTGCCAGTGACGTGCTCGCCAATGCCCGTATCGTATCGACCCTGGATGAGGCCATTGCTGACTGCGGTCTGGTCATCGGCACCAGTGCCCGTTCCCGTACCCTGAGCTGGCCCATGCTGGATCCCCGTGAAGCAGGGGAAAAAGCCGTGGGGGAAGGGATGAAGCATCCGGTTGCCCTGGTGTTTGGCCGTGAACGCACTGGCCTCACCAACGACGAGTTGCAGAAATGCCACTACCATGTGGCCATTCCTGCCAATCCGGAATACAGCTCCCTCAATCTGGCCATGGCGGTACAGACTATCTGCTATGAAGTGCGGATGTGCTGGCTGAAGGATCAGGCTCCCGAGGTGGAGAGCGAGGCGGATTATCCCAGCGCCCGTCAGCTGGAAGGCTTTTATCAGCATCTGGAGCAGACTCTGCTCAAAACAGGCTTCATTGCCGACGACCACCCGGGTCAGGTGATGAGCAAGCTGCGCCGCCTGTTCAATCGGGCCCGTCCGGAAGCGATAGAACTCAATATTTTGCGCGGCATTCTGACCTCGATCCAGAAGCCAAAGCCGCAGGATTAAACCCGACTGTATTACTCAACCATATACTTGACTGTTTTAGTCGGGTATGTGACCATGTGCCCATATTGATTGGTTCGCAAGACGGTAAGGCATATGAGACTGACCTCAAAAGGACGTTACGCTGTGACTGCCATGCTCGACGTGGCGTTGCATGCAGAGCAGGGGCCTGTGCCCCTGGCTGATATTTCAGAGCGTCAGGGCATCTCCTTGTCCTATCTCGAGCAACTGTTTGCCCGCCTGCGCAAGCATGGTCTGGTGAGCAGTGTGCGTGGTCCGGGCGGTGGTTATCGCCTCGGTCTGGCCCCTGATGCTATCTCTGTCGGTCAGGTGATCACTGCAGTCGACGAGTCGGTTGATGCCACCAAGTGTCTCGGCAAAGGTGGCTGCCACGGCGGTACCCAGTGTCTCACTCACTCCCTGTGGCGTGACCTCAGCGAGCGTATTTCCAGTTTCCTGGGGGATATCACCCTGGCTGAGCTGGTGGGTCAGGCGGACGTGCGCCGGATTGCCGGCAAGCAAGATGAACAAATGAAAACCGTGTTGTCCCTGGTTGATCGGGTAGAACACGGCGATGTGAGCTTGAAAGTCCAACTATAAACAAACGTGCTTTCCACAGCCGGTCGATGTGTGACCCTGGCTGTAACGGAGAAAAACATGAAACTGCCTATTTACCTTGATTATTCGGCAACCTGTCCGGTGGACCCGCGTGTCGCAGAAAAAATGATGCAGTGTCTCACCATGGATGGCCTGTTCGGCAATCCAGCTTCCCGTTCCCACCGCTTTGGCTGGCAAGCCGAAGAGGCGGTAGACCTGGCCCGTAATCAAGTGGCAGAGCTGATCGGTGCAGACCCGCGCGAGATCGTCTTTACCTCCGGCGCGACCGAATCCAACAACCTGGCCATCAAGGGCGTTGCCCATTTTTATGCTGGCAAGGGCAAGCACATCATCACCTCCAAGACAGAGCACAAGGCAGTACTCGATACTTGCCGCCAGCTGGAGCGTGAAGGCTATGAGGTGACTTACCTCGAGCCGATGCCGAACGGCCTGTTCACCCTGGAACAGATCGAGGGCGCCCTGCGTGATGACACCATCCTGGTCAGCATCATGCACGTCAACAACGAGATCGGCGTGGTGCAAAACATTGCCGCCATCGGCGAGCTGTGCCGCTCCCGCAAGATCCTGCTGCACGTGGATGCGGTACAGAGCGTGGGCAAGATCCCGGTGGATGTGGAAGCGCTGAAAGTTGACCTGCTCTCTGTTTCTGCGCACAAGGTATACGGCCCGAAAGGGATCGGTGCCCTGTTTGTGCGTCGCAAGCCCCGCGTTCGTCTGGAAGCCCAGATGCACGGTGGTGGCCACGAACGTGGCATGCGTTCAGGCACACTGCCGACTCACCAGATCGTTGGCATGGGTGAAGCTTTCCGTATCGCCAAAGAAGAGATGGCGAGCGAAGGCCAGCACATCATGGCCCTGCGTCAGCGTCTGTGGGATGGCATCAAGGATATTGAAGCCGTCTACATCAACGGTGACCTGGAACAGCGTGTACCGGGCAACCTCAACGTCAGCTTCGCTTATGTGGAAGGGGAATCCCTGATCATGGCGCTGAAAGATCTGGCGGTCTCTTCCGGTTCTGCCTGTACCTCGGCCAGCCTGGAGCCCTCCTATGTGCTGCGCGCGCTGGGCCTGAACGACGAGCTGGCGCACAGCTCCATCCGTTTCAGCCTGGGTCGCTTTACCACAGAAGAAGAGATTGATTACGCAATCAAGCTTATCCGTGACTCCATCGGTCGTCTGCGCGAGATGTCTCCCCTGTGGGAGATGTACAAAGACGGCGTCGATCTGAACACGGTCGAATGGGCTCATCACTGATCCATCGGATCAGTGATCAACGGAATTAGCAGGAGTTAGATATGGCTTACAGTGAAAAAGTAATCGACCACTACGAGAATCCCCGCAACGTAGGTGGCTTCGACAAGAACGATCCCAACATAGCGACCGGTATGGTCGGTGCTCCGGCGTGTGGCGACGTGATGAAGCTGCAACTGAAGATCAGCGACGACGGCATCATCGAAGACGCCAAGTTCAAGACCTACGGTTGTGGTTCCGCCATTGCCTCCAGCTCCCTCGTGACCGAGTGGGTCAAGGGCAAGACCCTGGACGAAGCCGCCGGCATCAAGAACACTGACATCGCCGAAGAGCTGGCTCTGCCACCGGTGAAGATCCACTGCTCCATTCTGGCTGAGGATGCCATCAAGGCCGCCATCGCCGATTACAAGCAGAAGAAAGGTCTCTAAGGTCAGGAGAGCAGTATGGCCATTACCATGACAGATGCCGCAGCGGCACGGGTTTCCTCTTTTCTGACCAACCGGGGCAAGGGCATAGGCCTTCGCCTCGGCGTCAAGACCACCGGCTGTTCGGGTCTTGCCTATGTGCTCGAGTTTGTCGATGAGCTGGCGGATGAAGATCAGGTGTTTGAGCAGAACGGTGTCAGAATCATCGTCGATGCCAAGAGCCTGATCCATCTGGATGGCACCGAACTGGACTTCGTCAAGGAAGGCCTCAATGAGGGCTTCCAGTTCAATAACCCCAACGCCAAGGGCGAGTGTGGTTGCGGCGAAAGTTTCAGTGTCTGACAGGTTTGACATACATGATGTCCTGCCGGTTGAACTGGTCGAAAACGACCAGTTCAATAACACCCGGTTCAGCGTTTTTGGCGAGCTTGGTGGCGGTGAAAACGTCTGTGTCTAAGAGGTTTGCATGAATCATTTCGAGCTGTTTGGGCTGGTTGAAGGCTTCGAGCTCGATACCCGTCAGCTGGCGGACACCTACCGTCAGTTGCAAACCCAGTTCCACCCCGATCGTTTTGCCACGGCGCCCGAGCGGGAACAACTGGTTGCGGTGCAACGAGCCGCCCAGATCAACGATGCCTACACCACCCTCAAGACGCCCCTGCGCCGAGCCGAGTATCTGCTCTCCCTGCGAGGCACCGATATTCGTGGCGAGCAGCAAACCCTGCAAGACACCAGCTTCCTGATGCAACAACTTGAGTGGCGCGAGCGCCTTGCCGACTTGAAAGGGGAAGCCGACCCTGAGGGTGCCATCAAGGATTTTCGCCAGGAAATAGGGCATGATCACCAGCTGTTGATGCAACAGCTGACACTGACGCTTGCCGCTGGCGATGATCTGATCGCGGCTGATTGCGTCCGCAAACTCAAGTTTGTCGACAAGCTCCTTGAAGAGCTGGAACGATTCGAAGACTCACTGTTCGAGTCTTGATCCTTTAACGCTGGAATTTTGATTACCCATGGCATTACTGCAAATCGCCGAGCCCGGCCAGAGCGCCGCACCTCATCAGCATAAACGTGCCGTTGGCATCGATCTTGGCACCACCAATTCTCTGGTCGCGGCAGTGCGCAGCGGCCACGCCGATACCCTCTGCGACGAGCAGGGTCGGGATCTGCTGCCCTCCGTGGTGCACTATCAGGTTGATGCTATTCGTGTCGGCTTTGACGCCAAGCGTGAAGCCTCACTCGATCCTCACAACACCATCGTCTCCGCCAAGCGGATGATGGGCAAGGCCCTGGCCGACATTGATACTCGCCAGCAGCCTTACCAGTTTGTGGCCGCCGATAACGGCATGCCCCAGCTGCAGACCCGTCAGGGGCTGGTCAACCCGGTACAGGTCTCAGCCGAAATCTTGAAGAAACTGGCAGAGCGTGGTGCGGCCGCACTGGGTGGCGAGCTGGATGGCGTTGTCATTACAGTGCCCGCCTATTTTGATGATGCCCAGCGTCAGGGTACCAAGGACGCGGCCCGTCTGGCCGGTCTGCACGTACTGCGCCTGCTCAACGAACCCACTGCCGCCGCGATTGCCTACGGCCTCGACTCCGGTCAGGAAGGGGTGATAGCGGTGTATGATCTCGGCGGCGGGACCTTTGATATCTCCATCCTTCGTCTGCACCGCGGTGTGTTTGAAGTGATGGCCACTGGCGGTGACTCGGCGCTGGGGGGCGATGATTTCGATCACCTGCTGGCGGACTGGATCAAGGCACAAGCCGGCCTTGAAGGTCAGCTCGATGCCAGCACCCAGCGCGAATTGCTGGATGTGGCCGCCGCCGTCAAACACGGCCTGACCGATGCCGATCTGGTGTCCTGTGCCTTTGCCGGTTGGCAGGGGGAGGTGAGCCGTCACCTGTTTGAGGAACTCATCACTCCGCTGGTCAAGCGTACCTTGCTGGCCTGTCGCCGCGCCCTGCGTGATGCGGGGCTGGAGCAGGTGGAAGTGCTGGAGGTGGTGATGGTCGGTGGCTCTACCCGGGTGCCGCTGGTACGCGAGCGAGTGGGGGAATTCTTCCAGCGCACGCCGCTGACCAGTATCGACCCGGACAAGGTAGTCGCCATTGGCGCCGCCATCCAGGCCGATATCCTGGTGGGCAACAAGCCTGATGCCGAGATGCTGCTGCTGGACGTGATCCCGCTCTCCCTTGGCCTTGAGACCATGGGGGGCCTCGCCGAGAAAGTGATACCGCGTAATACCACGATCCCGGTGGCCCGCGCCCAGGAGTTCACCACCTTCAAGGATGGCCAGACCGCGATGGCAATCCACGTGGTGCAAGGGGAGCGTGAGCTGGTAGCCGATTGCCGTTCCTTGGCCCGTTTCACCCTGACCGGGATCCCCCCCATGGCGGCGGGTGCCGCCCACATTCGCGTCACCTTCCAGGTGGATGCGGATGGTCTGCTGTCGGTCAGTGCCATGGAGAAATCCTCCGGCGTGCAGGCCGAGATCCAGGTCAAGCCTTCTTACGGGCTGGGGGAGGAGGACATACTCACCATGCTGAGTGCCTCCATCGCCAACGCCCAGCAAGACATGGATGCCCGCATGCTGGCAGAGCAGCAGGTGGAGGCCGACCGTGTGGTCGAAAGTCTCAATGCTGCCCTGGCCGCCGATGGCGATGCGCTGCTGAGCACCGCCGAGCGCGCTGCCATCGACAGTGCGATCACCCATCTGCTGTCCGTGCGCGCCGCAGGGACAACCAATCAAATCAAAGATGCCATCGAGGCGGCGGACGCTGTCAGTGGTGAATTTGCAGCCCGCCGGATGGACGCCTCCATCCGCAAGGTGCTGACCGGACAAAACGTCAACAAGGTGTGATATGCCAAAACTGATTATTCTGCCCCATCCCGAGCTCTGTCCGGACGGTGCCGCGCTCGAAGGCAAGAGTGGCGAGACCATCCTGGATGTGGCGCTGCGCAATGGCATCGAGATCGAGCATGCTTGTGAGAAGTCCTGCGCCTGCACCACCTGTCATTGTGTGGTGCGAGAAGGGTTTGACTCCCTCGAGCCGAGCGATGAGTTGGAAGATGACATGCTGGACAAGGCATGGGGACTGGAGCCGGAATCCCGTCTCAGTTGCCAGGCCAGACTGGCAGACGAGGATCTGGTGGTGGAGCTGCCCAAGTACACCATCAACCTCGCTTCAGAACGCCATTGATGGCACCTTAATTACACATGAGTGAATTGAGCGTGCAGCATCCCATGGTGCAGTAATGATATGGTGAAGGCCGTGACCCTTGAGGGGAACGGCCTTTTTTGTGCTCGTTATTTCCCTATTGATTAATGAAAAGTGCCAATAAAAAGGAAGCAAGAGAACATGGCTGACATGATGAACGTACGCTTGTCCCTCCAGGCCGCCGCCGCCCATTGGGGCGAAGGTGCCCAGCTCAGTTTCAACGGTGACGAGACCCACATTCACCTGGGCGCTATCGCCCAGGAAAATGACGCCTTGCGCACCATACAGCGTGCGGCCCGCCGTCTCGAGTCCAGCGGTATCAAGCGGGTGAAGCTGGCCGGTGATGACTGGGATCTGGAACGCCGTTACGCCTTCGCCCAGGGCTTCTACGCCGCCAAGGGGACGCGTGAGCTGGACTTTGGCCCACAGAGTGAGTCCGATGCCCGCGAGCTGGATGCACTGATCAAGGCGACCCGCTGGGTACGCGAGGTGACCAACGGTTGCCCGGAAGCCATTTATCCCATGAGCCTGGCGGAATCAGCCTTGCTGCTGATCCGTGGTCTGGGTGGGGATCAGGTCACTGCTCGTATCACAGCCGGCGAGGCGTTGCGTGAGGCCGGCCATATCGGCATCTGGTCGGTAGGTCGTGGCAGCGAGCGAGAGCCCGTGCTGCTGGAGCTCGACTACAACCCGACCGGGGATCGCAATGCCCCCGTGGTGGCCGCCCTGGTGGGCAAGGGCATCACCTTCGATTCCGGTGGCTATTCCATGAAGTCCTCTGACAACATGCTGCCGATGAAGTCCGACATGGGCGGTGCAGCCATGGTCACCGGTGCCCTGGCGCTGGCCATCAGTCGTGGCCTGAACAAGCGCGTGAAGCTCATTCTCTGTTGCGCCGAAAACCTGGTCTCCGGCCACGCCTTCAAGCTCGGCGACATCCTTACCTACAAAAACGGCATCTCGGTTGAAATCCAGAATACCGATGCGGAAGGCCGCTTGGTGCTGGCCGATGGTCTGATGGCCGCCTCCGACAGTGGCGCGACCTACATCCTGGATGCCGCTACCCTGACCGGCGCCGCCAAGACGGCGCTAGGCCGTGACTACAACGCCGTGTTTGCCCTCGATGAAGTCGAGCAGCAACGAACACTGGCAGCCGCCAAAGCCGAACATGAGAAGGCCTGGGCCCTGCCACTCGAACCCTGGCACGTGGGCCAGCTCACCTCTGCCTTTGCCGAGCTGGGCAACGTGGCCTCTGCCGAAGGCACGGCCGGGGCCACCACGGCGGCCGCCTTCCTGTCCCGTTTCGTACGTGACGAGGGCAAGGGCTGGGTACACCTGGATCTGGCGGCTTCTTATCAAAAATCAGGCAATGATCTCTGGGCAACCGGGGCCAAAGGCCACGGTCTGCGCACTATCGCACGCTGGCTGCAGGAGGTGAGTGCATGAAGGTCAGCTTACATTGCCGGTTGCAGGAGGTACTTGAATGAACATCTGGTTAAGCCGTGAGTTTGCTCCCGCCGAGTGGGGCGAGGGGGCGCTGCTCTCTCACCGTGCCGATGGCATGATGATCCATCTGGTGACCGCCACGCCGCTGATCGATATCCAGCAGGCAGCGCGTCGCCTGTGCAGCCAGGGGATCCAGAAAGTGGCCCTGGCCGGTCATTGGGAGCGCGAACAGCAGTGGGCCTTCGCCCAGGGGCTGCAGACCCCCAAGGCCGAAGTCGAACTGCAGTGGGCCACCTCGTCCGAAGAGGACAGGGAGGAGCTGGAGGCGCGCTGGCTGTGCGGAAGCTGGGTCCGCGAGATGACCAATGCCACCCCGGAGCAACTGGGGCCGTTGGAGCTGGCGGTGGAGGCGGCAGCCTTTATCACCGAGCTGGCGCCGGACAGGATCAGTCATCGCATCCTGAAAGGAGAGGCGTTGCAACAGGCTGGCTGGGTCGGTCTCTATCAGGTTGGCCGTGGCAGCGATCGCGAGCCCGTGCTGCTGGAGCTGGACTACAACCCGACCGGGGATCGCAACGCCCCGGTGGCGGCGGCCCTGGTGGGCAAGGGTATCACCTTCGACTCCGGTGGCTACTCCATGAAAACCTCCCAGGGCATGCTCACCATGAAGCATGACATGGGGGGGGCGGCCATAGTGACCGGTGCCCTGGCGCTGTCCATACTGCGTGGCCTCGACAAGCGGGTGAAGCTCATCCTCTGCTGCGCCGAGAATCTGGTCTCCGGCCACGCCTACAAGCTGGGTGACATCCTCACCTACAAGAACGGCACCACGGTCGAGATCGTCAACACGGATGCCGAGGGACGCCTGGTGCTGGCCGACGGCCTGCAACTGGCAAGCGACTGCGGTGCGCCGCTCATCATTGATGCAGCCACTCTGACGGGCGCCGCCGTCATGGCGCTGGGGGGGCGTTACAACGCTCTGTTTGGCCTGGACAAGGGGCTGGTGAGTCGTGCCATGGCCTACGCCGATGCCGAGCAGGAGCCCGCCTGGCCGCTGCCGCTGGAGCCCTGGCACCGCCAGCAGTGCCCGTCTCACTATGCCGACACGGCCAACAGCCGCCCTGTGCCGGGCGGTGGCCCTGGCGGCGCTTCCAACGCGGCGGGCTTCCTCTCCCGCTTCGTCGGCGATGAAGGACGGGGTTGGTTGCACGTCGATCTGGCCGCCTGTTTCAGCGAGAACGGTGACAGCCTGTGGGCGCCGGGCGCCAACACCCTGGGGATGCGCACCATAGCGCATACCCTGCTGGTGGAAGCGCGCTGAGCAGGATGACAATCGTCAAGGAAGGGCACCTGAGGGCTGTCTCTTATACAAAAATCCCCAAGCATCGCTTGGGGATTTTTTTGAACTTCTCTCCCATTCTGTGATCTGAACCT